>CAZJIN010000494.1:0-2512 GCA_964545955.1 uncultured Sediminispirochaeta sp. | reverse complement strand
GAGTATCGGCAAGTTTGGCTTAGATTCGGAAACTTCTTCTGGCGGGGAACAACATGGCACCGAAAAAAAGAATCAGCCCTCCAAAGGTGAACACCAGCCCCGCCCCATGAATCGACAGGGCGAAACGGGCGACTATTCGGTAGATCACGAAGCTTCCTATCAGTTTTGAAAAACTCTGCACGATATACATTACCGACAGGGCACGCAGACTATCACGATGCGAAAAAAGGGACATCAAAAAACTCTGCCATGCCGGCAGGGTGAAGCCAATACAGACCGAAAAGAGAAAGTATATCCCCAGGAAAACCTGCAGTACCCCCTCCTCGGGCTGAAAAATCAACAGGAAAAAACCAAACACCGCCACGGGAATCGAAGCGGCCATATGATAGAGAAGCACACTTAATCTCTTGCTCTTGAGACGGGAAGAAACATAGGCCGATGCCAAAGAAAACACGGGAATTGAAATTCCGAGAAACACCGGAAGCAGCCCGATGAGAAAAAACGAAGCCCCGAGACTTCGCAAAAAAAGCTGCAGGAACGTCGATTCGATGAGGATTGGCATTGCCATACCCCAGAAAAACTCCACCGACGTAATCCCCGTGGTATTGCGGGCAAAATGAGGACTATCTATTGGAACTCTCTTCTTTTTTCCCATAGCAGAGCCATCTTAGCGAATCTCAGTGGAAAAGAAAAGCAGGGGAAACGAGAAGTGAGCAATACTAATTGTGGATAGTGCATATGCACTATCCACAATTAGTATTGCTGACGAGAAGTATTACTTTTGTGAAAAAAGCCCCCTTCCGTCTCCCCAAAACAGGGAACCCGGTCGGGGGCACATTTTTGAAGGATTTTGTTAATACACCGGCTTCAATCCGGTCTGGAAGTGACGCAGTCGCAGTTCGGCACCCCTGGTGATTCGAACCTTTGGAATACGGTCCCTGTTTTTGTAGAGTTCCGTGACCGCCGCGACGGTGTAGTCGATATGTTCCCGGCTGTAGGCATTTCGCGGGATCGCGAAACGCACAAGGTTGAGAATGCCCTTGCGCTGTTCTTCATTTCGCTGGTCCCACTCGAAGGCGAAGGGGCCGAGCTCACAGGCACGAATACCGTAGTTGCGCAACAGTTCGATGGTGAAACCGACTCCGCCGAAATCGTCAATTTTCATGTCGGTACCGGCAAAGAACCGGTCCATATCCAGGTAAATCGCGTGCCCTCCCGGGGGAAGTACCACGGGAACGCCCTTCTTGGCAAGTTCATCGGCCAGAAGCCTGGTCTGTCCGATACGACCGTAGAGATAGGACTGGTCCACCACCTCGTGGATTCCCACGGCCAGGGCCATAATATCCCTTCCGCTGAGTCCGCCGTAGGAGTCGTTCCCGAACCAGACGATCTGTTTTTCCTTGAGCCGGACTCCGACGTCCTCCTTGTCCGTGGAGAAACGTTTCACGAAATCCCCCTTGTCTCGGATGAAAAGGCCGCCGCCGATGTTCGAAAGGCCGTCCTTCTTCAGACTGATGGAAAAGCCGTCGGCGTAGGAAAACATCTCCTGCACGATTTTTCGGATTGAATGTTTCTCGTAGCCCTTCTCAAACTGCTTGATGAAGGCCGCGTTCTCGGCGAAACGACAGGCGTCGAAAAAGAGCGGAATCCTGTGCTTCTTCGCGACGGCATGTACCGCCTTGATGTTGGCCATACTGACCGGCTGACCGGCCACGGTGTTATTGGTGACGGTGAGATATATGACGGGAATTTTGTCGCGCCCCTTCTCTTTTATAAACGCTTCAAGACGTTCCACATCCATATCACCCTTGAAGGGGTTCTCGCTGTTCATCTTCTCCCGGGGGAATTCATCCAGCACTCCGGGCTGGAACATATTGACCGGTTCAATCGCATTAGCGGCGATATTCGCGCCGGTGGTGTCGAAGTGACCGTTGTTCGGAATCCAGTAAGGTTTTCCCGGACCGTTCATCTCGTCCAGGACTTCCCGAATTGTTGAAAAAATCAGATGCTCCGCCGCACGTCCCTGGGGGGTAATAAAGGCGTTGGGCCTGGCCAGCTGATTTGGACCACCATTTACAAAACCGCCTTCATCCGATGTCAGGTAAAGCTCATCCATCAGTTTTTCGACATCCTTCTCACCGGAAAGAATCAGCTTGATGGTCTCCCGGGGATTGTCGCCCCGTTCAAAGGTGTCCCTGATCGTATCGAGCAGGGCGAAATAGCCTTTGTTCCGCCCATAAGATTCATCCCCGTGAAAAAGCGCCGCCCACTGCAGGTCGCTCATCGCGGTGGAGCCGCTGTCGGAGAGGTAATCCAGGGTCAGCAGGTCGGCGGGAAAAGAGAACATATTGTATTCGGTTTCACGAAGCGCGCGTTCCCTCTGCTCAAGGGTCACCGACTTCAAAGGACGGATTACATGGGCCTTATGGGCGGGCACGGGCA
The DNA here is from genome assembly GCA_964545955.1 of uncultured Sediminispirochaeta sp. GTDB lineage: Bacteria > Spirochaetota > Spirochaetia > DSM-16054 > Sediminispirochaetaceae > DSBN01. The sequence continues at coordinate 70 of CAZJIN010000494.1, read as the reverse complement.
CGCCCAGTTCTTCCATTGATTTCATTTCTTTGCTCCTTGTTTATTCCATCCGGTTAGATGGCGGCGATCC
>CAZJIN010000493.1:0-2519 GCA_964545955.1 uncultured Sediminispirochaeta sp. | reverse complement strand
CTTCTCTTTCGCACGAGATACTATCTGCACCGCTACCTGAAGGGAAAGAGGGGAATCAGTTTTGAATTGATTCACAGGGATGACGCGCCGGTTATTGGAAGTGCCGTGGCCGCACTGCTCCTTAGCGTAAAAAAATCTTCAGCTTAATACGATTTTCTCAATAATAAGGTATTTTTTTATCGAAATCGTAAAAACCTGACACAATTATTTGTAAATATTGCGTTTACTCAGAGCCTGTCTTATAATATATTAAAAATAGAATACATTCTTCATTGAAAATAAACAGGAGGAACCATGGCACATTTAGATCCGAAAAAAATGGCAGACTGGGAAGTCGCTGCTGCCGCAGAGAAGGATATGCTGAAAATTTACGATCTGGCAGGTAAATTCGGTATTCAGGAAGAGGAACTTCTCCCCTACGGTCACTATCTGGGAAAGGTTGACTACAGGAAGGTACTCGACCGAGTGGGGAACCAGTCCAATGGAAAATACATTGATGTAACCGCGATCACCCCGACCCCCCTTGGAGAGGGAAAAACCACCACGACCCTTGGTCTTGTCGAAGGGCTAGGTCTCATGGGTAAAAAGGTTTCGGGCGCCATCCGTCAACCCTCGGGCGGTCCCACTTTCAATATCAAGGGTTCCGCCGCGGGAGGAGGTCTTTCCCAGGCAATCCCCCTTACCGACTTCAGCCTGGGCCTCACCGGTGATATTGACGCGATCACCAATGCCCACAACCTGGCGATGGTAGCCCTCACCTCACGGGCCCAGCACGAATTCAACTACGGCGATAAGACCCTGGCAAAAAAGAACCTGAAGCGTTTGAATATCGACCCCTACAACCCCGCGATCGGTTGGGCTATCGATTTCTCGGCACAGGCGCTGAGGGAAATAATTCTCGGTCTTGGTGGGAAAATGGACGGATTCATGATGAAGTCCGGCTTTCAGATCACCGTTTCCTCCGAATTGATGGCAATCCTTGCGGTTGCCCGGGACCTGAAGGATATGCGACAGCGAATCGGTAAAATGCTGGTGGGCTACAACAAAAAGGGTGAGGCGATCACCGCGGCGGATCTTGAGGTTGACGGCGCGATGACCGCTATCATGGTCAAGGCCATCAACCCCACCCTGATGCAGACGATCGAAGGGCAACCAATGCTGGTTCACGCGGGACCTTTCGCCAATATAGCTATTGGTCAGTCTTCAATCATCGCCGATCGCGTTGGTCTGAAGCTCTCCGATTACCATGTGACGGAAAGTGGCTTCGGCGCCGACATCGGATTTGAAAAATTCTGGAACCTCAAGAGCCGCTACGCGAAGCTCACCCCCGACGCGGCGGTCATAGTTGCCACTGTCCGTGCTCTGAAGATGCACGGCGGAGGACCCAAGGTCTCCCCGGGGAAACCCCTCGACGCCGTCTACAAGGAACAGAATGTCGAGCTGGTGGAGAAGGGAATCGAAAACCTCCTGGCCCACATTGAGACGGTTCAGAAGAGCGGAGTCTCTCCGGTGGTATGTATCAACCACTTCTATACCGACACCGATGACGAGATCAAGGCTGTCCGAAGGGCCGTGGAATCCGCCGGCGCGCGGGTCGCCCTCAGCAAGCACTGGGAATCAGGCGGTGAGGGAGCTCAGGAGCTGGCGGAGGTCGTAATCGACGCCTGCGAAGATACCCACGAATTCAAATTTCTTTACCAGGAAGAGACACCCCAAAAACAGCGTATTGAGCTGATCGCGAAGGAAGTGTACGGCGCCGACGGAGTTGAGTACACCCCCGAAGCCGACGCGAAGCTGAAGCAAATCCAGGACAACCCCGAACTCGCGCGAATGGGTACATGTATGGTGAAAACCCAGCTCAGCCTCTCCCACGATCCGGAGTTGAAGGGCCGACCGAAGGGCTGGACCCTGCCCGTCAGGGACATTCTTGTCTACCCGGGGGCCGAACTCATAGTTCCGGTAGCCGGTGGAATCAAACTGATGCCAGGCACCGCCTCGGATCCCGCCTTTCGCCGAATCGACGTGGACACCGAGACCGGAGCTGTAACCGGACTTTTCTAAAAAAAACAAAAAAACAACAGCGCCCCCTTCCCGGTTTGATAAAAACCGCGAGGGGGGCACAATTTTTAGGGGAAGAAGGCGGAGAGTGGATTCTTTTGGAACCTAGAAGCCAATAATTACACTGTTTCGGTGTCCCCCCCCTTTTCAAAAGTTTCGTTTCATTATATAAACAAATTCACTTTTTTATCCTCAAGCTATTGACACTTTTTGTTTTTTATATAACATTGTGTTAAATATATAACATAATGTTTGAATACTATACTTTATTTCTAAGAGGTGGTGTATGGAACGAATACCTGTTGCTATTTTAGGCGCAACCGGAACTGTAGGGCAAAAGTTTATCTCCCTTTTGCACGATCATCCCTATTTTCAGATTAACGAGCTGGTGGGTTCTCGGCGAAGTGCCGGGAAGCTCTATGGCGAAGCATGCTCATGGAAACAGAACATGCCGTTGCCTA
>CAZJIN010000492.1:0-2525 GCA_964545955.1 uncultured Sediminispirochaeta sp. | reverse complement strand
TCTGGATTATTTTTTTTATCCTGATCTGATGGCGCCAGTTGTCTCCGAAGTCGTAGAGATATTCGAACTGCGTGCAGAGACCCGGTAGTTCCATCAGAAAGAGCTCCTCCTCGTCTCCTACTGTATCGTCCATCACCTCCTCGGGGTCGGAGTATTCCTGTGTACTGATAAAAAAAGAATGGGTATGAATGCCGCTCCAGTCGTAGCTCAGCTGGAGGATGTGGTGCAGGTCCTTGAGACTCATACTTCCGGGTACGCGCAACAGGCGGTGCGCGGGAGGATCGAGATCTATAATATCAACTTCCAGGAGCAGATACATGCTCGCGGGATCACGGTTCAACCTATCTTCCTTGCGCCACTTCACCACGTGTGCTTCGTGGTGTTCGGTGATTGTATCCATAAGCTGTTCACAGTTTTGTTCTAGTTCGTGCAAATTCTGTGCGATGAGCCGCAGAAGTTCCTCCTCCGGTGTATCGTCAATGGGGTGGTGAAAAACGTCGAGGATCTGGATCAGGTGAGCCGCGTAGTCGGAAAGACTATTCACCTCCTCGGTATCCGTGGCGTCCAGGCCTCCGTAGTAACTCTCAGTGTCCTCGAGCCACACAACGATGTGTCGATATAGTCGAAGGGTTTCCCGCTGCAGCCGCTTTATTTCAAGGTCCTCCGTCGACGGATCGTAGCGACGGGACACCTCCTGTTTGAATTTATCGAGGGCTTAGAGAAAATCCTCCCACTCCCCTTTTTCCAAACCGGGATCACTGCTCCCCATGAAAATCTCTTGGATCAGCATCTGGTACGGACTGTTTTTGTCCAGATAATCCCGTATACAGGCTTCGACATAGGCCAGGGGTATGGAAAGATTGTACCGGGAGATAAGGGCGGCCAGGGGGTTTTCATGAAGGTGGGCGTCGAGAGATCCCGCGAAGGAACGGGCAAAGGAATTTGGTTCCACGGTCTTGTCCCAGAGATAGGTATCCCGGCCCACTTTGACAAGTCCTATTTTGTTTGAATGCTCCAGGTAACCGCCGAGGTGGAGGGACGGATTATTCAGGAGTTCCCGGCCCGCGTGAAAAAACGCGCGGGCCATCTCCTCCTCCGGGGGGAGGGGCCAGTCGACCTTTTCGATGGTTTTACGGAAGCCCGAGTCCAGTTTTTTTATGAAAAAAATCCTCGCTTCCTCATCTACTTGAGTTCCTGCTAAGGATTCAAGGAAAAAAGTACCCCTGTTCCAGTCTTCGAGGGTAGCCCTCAGGTAATCACCGGATTTGATATCCCATTCAGCGTAGAGTTTTTCCATCTCAAAAACCGAAACTGAAATCAGGGAATGGCGGTAGGAGTGTCCCTGGGCGAGTACCCGAACGTTTTCTTCGGATTCCAACCCCAGGTAAACAGGCAATTCCCTGCTGCCGAAGAGGTTGTAGTAAATAATGACCTGGTTTACAGGCCTGGTGATATGTTTTCGCTTGATGGGGCCGGTACTGGTTCTGGCCCTGATCGCGGAGGGAGGAATCTCGTGGTTGTGGAGGGGCAGAAATCTGTGTCCGGGAAAAAGGATTCCCTCTGCCAGTTCCTCCTCGGTTGGGCGGATGAGGACCTTGCCGTCGGAAAAAAAACTGCTCCGGAGGATGTAGCTTCCTCGGTTTTTTTGAAAAAGGATCCCTTCGCCCACCAGAGCTTCACAGACTTCCATGGGTTCAGGCAGGGTTCCCCTCCCGAGGGCTTCGGCGATCTGTGCCGGGGTGAAAGAGGTCTGTTTCGTTTCCTCCGCGGCCTTTTCCAGGCGGCGTATGATGGTGCTGCGTTTGAGATCGATCCATGCCATGTTCCAAGGGTACCCTTTTTTTTCAGAAGGGGCAATCAGAGAATACGTAAGGAATGAGCCCTTGGGTTCCGGTATCTTTTTCCCTGTACTTGTTCGGAAAGCCTTGCTTCAGACCCCGTTCCCACAGTTTATCCAGAAATTATTCCCCCAACGCTTTGAAATACTTCTCCGCGTTGGTGTACGAGATGTCCCGGACCATTTGTCCAAGCAGCTTCATGTCCTTCGGGGCCTCGCCACGGTCTACCATTCCGCCGATCAGGTCGCAGAGGATGCGACGGAAGTATTCGTGACGGGGAAAACTGAGAAAACTGCGACTGTCGGTCAGCATCCCGATGAAGCGGTAAAGAAGTCCAGTGTTCGCCAGGTCGGTGAGCTGGCGGAGCATTCCGTCTTTCTGGTCGTTGAACCACCAGGCCGAGCCAAACTGGAGCTTGCCGGGGATGCCGCCCCCCTGGAAGCTGCCGATGAGGGTGGCGAGGGGCATATTGTACCCGGGGTTCAGGGTGTAGAGTACCGTCTTAGGGAGGGACTCCTCACTTTCGAGGTGGTCAAGAATGGCGGCGAGGGGATGGGCGACTTCGCCGTCGGCGATGTGGTCGGAACCGGGGTCCGGGCCGAGCTGTCGGTACATCCTGCTGTTGGTGGTCCGCAGCGCCCCGATCTGCAATAGCATCACCCAGCCCCGTCGGGCGTTCATCCGGCC
>CAZJIN010000491.1:0-2529 GCA_964545955.1 uncultured Sediminispirochaeta sp. | reverse complement strand
AACGACGTGAACAACCTCACCTATTCCGGTGAGCGCATCGTAGCCCACGGTTTGAAGCATGAGGTAGTCATCACGATGATGGAACTGCCTCCGGAGGCCACCGGCGCGCATACCCCCGAATTTTACGTGGGGGTCCTGAAAAAGATCCTCGATGCGGGAATCAAGTTCGATTCAATCTGTTTCAAGGATGCCTCGGGTACCTCGGTACCGAGCAAGGTCTATGAAACCATCAAACAGGCCAGACAACTTGTGGGCGACAAAGAGCGTATAGTTTTTCACAGTCATGAAACAGCCGGTACCAGCATACTTGCCTATAAGGCCGCCATCGATGCGGGGGCAAACCAGGTCGACCTCTCGATGGTCCCCGTCTCGGGAGGAACAGCTCAGCCCGACATTATCACCATGTGGCACGCCCTGCGCGGGACCGAGTACGATCTCGGTGTGGATATCAAGAAAATAGAGAAGGCCGAAGAGGTTTTCAAAGACTGTATGAAGGATTACTTCGTGCCCCCCGAGGCAAAGTCGGTAGAACCCCTGATACCCTTCAGCCCGATGCCCGGAGGAGCCCTTACCGCAAACACCCAGATGATGAGGGACAATGGTATTCTCGACAAATACCACGAGGTTGCCGCGGCCATGGGCGAGGTAATCGAACGCGGAGGATACGGCACATCCGTGACCCCGGTCTCCCAGTTTTACTTCCAGCAGGCCTTTAACAACGTCATGATCGGTCCCTGGAAAAAAATTGCCGAAGGCTACGGCAAAATGGTCCTCGGCTATTTTGGAAAAACCCCGGTAGAACCGGATCCCGAGATTGTAAAACTCGCCTCCGAACAACTCGGCAAGGAGCCCACCACCGAATTGGTTGTGGACATCAACGACCGGGACGAAACCAAGGGAATCGAATCGGCACGCAAAATGTTACAGGCGGACAATCTCCCCGAGACTGAAGAGAATATCTTCATTGCGGCCACCTGCAAAGAAAAGGGAATCCAGTACCTCAAGGGTGAAGCAAGAACCAACGTGCGGAAGATAGATCGCAGCAAGGAAGCCGCGGAAGCCGCCGAAGGGGCAGGTGCCGAGGGCGCCGCTTCAGCCTACACTGTCACTGTCAATGACAAGGCCTACACCGTGAAACTCGAAGACGGAAAAGCCGTGGTGAACGGTGTGAACTACTCCGTAGACGTGAAAGCAGCCGACGGCAATGCAACCGGTGGTTCCAGTTCAGCGGGAGGCGGTGGGGAAACACATCGCGTTACGGCTCCGATGCCGGGCTTGATCCTGCGGATAATAAAAAACAACGGCGACTCGGTACAGGAAGGAGACCTGATCATGGTGATGGAGGCAATGAAAATGGAAAACGAAATCCATTCACCCGCTTCCGGTACGATCAGTGAAGTTAGTGTAAAACAGGGTGACCAGCTGAAAGCAGGTGATCTTTTAGCAGTCATATCATAAGGGGTCGTCTATGAATTTAGGTGAATCACTCTACAATTTCTGGGCTTCCACGGGCATAATGAACTTTGAAATCGGACAGGTCATCATGATCCTGGTCGGACTGGTACTCATCTACCTTGCGATCGTCAAAAAGTTCGAACCCCTCCTGCTGCTTCCCATCGGTTTCGGCGGGATTCTTGCCAATATTCCCGTGGCCGCGATAGCCGGTCCCGAAGGCCTGATCGGAATGATCTATGCCGTCGGTATCGATACCGGTATTTTTCCCCTGCTGATTTTCATGGGTGTCGGTGCTATGACGGACTTCGGACCGCTCATCGCGAATCCCAAGACCGCCCTTCTCGGCGCGGCGGCACAATTCGGTATTTTTACCACCCTCCTGGGCGCCCTGGCACTGGCCGGACTCCCCGGATTCAGCTTTTCCCTCGCCGATGCCGCATCTATCGGGATCATCGGTGGCGCTGACGGGCCGACTTCGATTTTCGTTGCCAGTCAGCTCTCCCCCCATCTTCTCGGTGCGATTGCCGTGGCGGCATACTCGTATATGGCCCTGGTTCCGATTATCCAGCCCCCTGTCATGCGCCTGCTGACCACCAAAGAGGAGCGGATGATTAAAATGGAACAACTCCGCCATGTGACCAAAACCGAAAAAATCATCTTCCCCATTTCCGTACTCATCGTCTGTATCATCCTGCTCCCGTCAGCCACGCCGCTGGTGGGAATGCTCATGTTCGGGAACCTGATCAAGGAAGCGGGCGTCACCGATCGTCTCTCCAACGCCGCTCAAAATGAGCTCATGAATATAGTAACCATCATGCTCGGCCTCTCGGTGGGCTCAAAACTGCAGGCTGATAAATTCCTCAATATCGAGACCCTGGGTATTCTTCTGCTCGGCCTGGCGGCCTTCGTGGTCGGAACGGCCATGGGTCTTATCCTGGCCAAGCTTATGAACAAACTCTCACCGAAACACCCGATCAACCCGCTCATCGGGGCGGCCGGTGTATCGGCGGTCCCGATGGCGGCAAGGGTCGCCAACAAAGTGGGAAAGGACGAGAACCCCAACAACTATCTGCT
>CAZJIN010000490.1:0-2540 GCA_964545955.1 uncultured Sediminispirochaeta sp. | reverse complement strand
TGGTCACCAGCTTGTCCGGTGCAATCTCTTCGAGAAAAATATGTCCATAACGCCCCGAATCATCGGATCCCCTTCTGTTTGGAAAATAACTTTTTGAAAAAAAATGAAGCACATCCAGCATGTCATCCATACTGTCGGTTATGGTATAGCGGTAATAGATATCGTACTTCTCAAGTACCCGACGATGCTCCGGATCCATCACCAGTTCCGGATCCGTATCGAATCTCAATTTGCTCCTCAAGCCCCCGTACCACGCCCTGGAGAGACTCATCAAATGTATTCTCTTCCCCTCATCCATGTAGTACAACTCGTATATTCCGGCAACCGAAGGGACGTGGCGGACGATATCATATTTTTCCACCTTCCGGAGACAGGACCAGAAAAGAATATAGTATACATCTCCGTGGTCAACCCTTTTTTCAATATGGGGTCTCTTGTTTCTCAACTTTTCGGGCATGGCGGGTATTCCTTCCTTTGGTCCATTCTCACCTACTCTATGCTTGAATTCAAGCCCCCCGGAATGGATACTTCTCTTCAAGGCTTGGAAAAAAAACTGTTTTTCTGTAGTATACCGAATCAACTGTGAGGGCTGTCAATGTCGTTATACCGTGTGCATTTTACCTGGAATGAAAAAGAAGTCGTGCTCAAAGCACGCAATCTCGATCTCACCCATCCCTATTTTGTCTCCATTAAGGATATTCTGCTGCCGAATAAGAACCAGTTGATTATCGATCCCTCGGAAGATGAGATCATTAAATATTTTGGTGAAGCGGATCATCTTATGATTCCCTTTCAAAAGGTTTTTCTCATTGAGGAGCTGAAGGATGAACCGTCCCCCAACAGCGGAAGAATCAAACCCTTCAGTATACTTCATGATGAGGAGAATGAGGATAGTGAGGACGAGAAATAACACCCGGGGCCGGTCTATACAAAGGGTGAACTCTCCCAACTGCGACCGTCCTTCCTGATAAACTCGTCGCTTCCCGCCGGTCCCCAGCTTCCCGCATCATACATCTCAAGACAACCACACTCTTCCCACCAGGAGACAAAGGGATCGGCAAAGCCCCAGGAAGCTTCCACGGCATCCTGACGTACAAACAGGGATTGATCACCTCCAAGGCAGTCTTTCAGGAGCCTTTCATAGGCGCTCATGTAGGTACGATCAAAAAAATCATTGTACTTGAAGCGCATATTCACGGGAGCTATAAGATCGATCGATTCGGGATATTTGACCCCCATCTTCAGGAGAATCTGCTCCTCCGGCTGTATTGTCAGAACCAGGGAAGTGGAATCGAGGGGCTGACTGTTGCTACTGAAGAGTTTGAGTGGAGGTTGCTTGAACTTTATCACTACTTCAGTCAACCTCCCGGGGAGGCGTTTGCCCGTGCGCAGGTAAAAGGGGACCCCCGCCCACCGCCAGTTATCTACATGTACCCGGGCGGCAAAAAAGGTGGGAATATTGCTATCGGGAGCAACATTCTCCTCCTCCCGGTATCCGGGAAATTCCCTCCCGTCCACTATTCCCCTTCGGTACTGTCCCGCGACCGAAGTCCCGGCCACTTCACGATAGCCGACCGGTCTGAGAGAACGAATAACTTTGACTTTCTCATCCCGCACCTGTCTCGCTTTAAAACTGTCCGGCGGCTCCATCGCAATCAGCGCGAGAACCTGCAGCATATGGTTTTGAAAAATATCCCGAATAGCCCCGGTTTTTTCGTAGAACCTTCCCCTATGTTCCACCCCGATTTTTTCAGCTACGGTGATTTGTACATGGTCGATATGGTTCCGGTTCCACAGAGGCTCGAAGATACTATTCGCGAAACGCATAAAAACAATATTCTGTACCGTCTCTTTTCCAAGGTAGTGGTCCATTCGAAAGACCTGCTCCTCCCGGAATACCGTATTGACCGTTCCGTTGAGGTCAAGGGACGTGGATAGGTTCTTCCCGAAGGGTTTCTCGATTATGATTCGTGTAATCTCCGATGAGGTCGGAAGACGGCTCTCACCTATTGTCGCAATCACTTCTCGATAGAGAGCACTCGGAATAGACAGGTAGTAAAGAATATCAAGTTGATAGTTATTGCTTCGTTCCCTGAGAAGGGTGTTGAGCCTGTTGTAGTGCTCCGAATTCTCGAAATGACCATAGGAAAAAAAGAGATGCTCAATAAACCTTTTGACATCCTCCGTGGAGGTATTGCCAAACTCTTCAGACTCCACAATCGCCTCAAAGATCAGTCCGCGGTACTTACTGTGGTCAAGATCCTGACGCCCGAAGGAAATCACGTCAAATCTGTCGGGGAGCGTATCGCGCATATACATGGAATAAACGGTCGGCAGTAACTTTCGTCGCGCAAGGTCCCCCGCACCGCCGAAAATAACCAGAACGAAGGGTTTGATCCCACCTTGTTCATACTCAATATTGCAACGAGTGTAGGATTTAAAATCACCCGTGTTATCCGACCGATCGGTCTCACCCATACAATTCTCCCAGAGAGGCGACATTGATTCCCCTTTCGATCATATCCTTCCGTCTTTCCGCG
>CAZJIN010000489.1:0-2553 GCA_964545955.1 uncultured Sediminispirochaeta sp. | reverse complement strand
GCGAATCAGGGCGTACATGTTGTACATCCACCAGAAGGCGGGAATCACCTCGAGGCGACCGGTGTTTTCGTTGTTATTCAGGAGTGAAAAGGGTAGGGGAATATCCAGTTCCGCCGGATAGGCCCCCTTTGCCAGCAGGGTGAAGGAGGCAAAACGACTGGAATGCTTCAGACTGGAAGAGAGACCGGGCCAGAATCCCCTTCCGGCCTGGACTTCGTTGTCGTTGGCCCTGCTGTTGTGGTTCGAACCGACGGTCGCTCCGGCGGCCATATTGCTCTGGCCCATCACCACGGAAGCGATCAAAAAAGAGTTGTTGTGGTGCTGTTCGTGGGCTGGAAAAATCAGGTTGTTGAGCACCTCGCAGCAGGAGATAGTTGAATTGTCCCCGAGAAAAGAGTTGATCAGGCGGGCCCCGTACTTGAGGTTGGAGTTGTTGCCCAGGATGAAACGGACCGCCTTGCAGCCGTAAAAAATATGACAGCCGTAGCCGATAATACCGTTGACCAGTTCTACCCCTTCGCCGATCTGACTCGGTTCTTCAGCGGAAGAGTTGATCGTCAGGTTTTTCAGCTTGTTGGCCCCCTTGATGTAGGAGTGGGGACCGATTTTTACATCCTTGATAATTCTGGATGTTTTAATAACCGCCTGTTCACCCACGGTGCCGTAGTACCCGCGCTGAGAGTCGAATCCGGCCTGGGTAAAATCGATCAATCGTTGCTGAAGGACCTCATCGTCGCGATATTTTGCCCAGAGGTAGGCGTCGGCGGTAATCATTCCGTCGAAAGGCAGTATCTGACGGGACCCGGTTTCGTTCATTATATCGAGCCAGACTCTGACTTTTTCCTGCTCTCCGACCTTTAGTATTCCGTTGCCGAACTTCGCGTGATCGGTGGTGTGCATTTCACCGATATCCGAGAGAATACAGCGTTCTCCAATGATGTAGTGGGAGAGATAATGGACGTGGTGAAGGGAACAGTCGTCGCCTATGTCGCTGTCGGTGATGGTGCTGTAATAGATTCCCGTAGGCAGGGTCAGGTCGTGATGACGAAGGGTCGCGTTTCGCAATTTTCCGATTCGGATCAGTCCGTGAAAACTGCTGTGACGGATCAGATCGGGATCGAAAATATCCTTCACAAGTACGGTGTTCCAGTCCTCCGCGGAATTTCCATTTTCTACAAGGGCTTCTATTTCCCGTGATTTGAGCTGCCTCCAGGACTTGGGATCTCCGGCACTCTGCAGGTACCTCAGGTGGTATTCGTCCTTGCCGTTGGGAATATATTTCGACGGGATAAAATTCGATCCTATACTGCCGTCGATCTGAAGAATCACGTTGTCCATTCTACCTCTCCTTTTTATTCGCCATGGTAGCCCTTTTGTCCTGGAAAAAACAAGGATTTTTCCAATTTATTGCTTCCGAGTATTAATCGCGGTAGTAGTCGCGCAAAATCTCATCGGTGATCCGCGTAGTGCGCGCGGCGGTCTCTCCGGTACTGGGACAGCTTCCCCGCCCCAAAAGGTCGTCCACCACCAAATTGATCAGGGGCTCCTGCACGTGGGGAGGATGGGGAATTATGAATTCCTCTTGAGAACCGTTATTCCTGAGGACGATCGGGTGATCCAGAAAAGTCGAGAAGGACAGACAGCCAAGGCTGCCGAAGATCTCTACTTCGTCCCGTTCCCCTTCAGCCGTAAACGACCAGCTACCCGTGCCATGGATTCCCGCATCCGTCCGGAATATCGCGGAAAGGTTATCCTCCGCGGGATAATAACCACGCCGATTGTCGGCAAAGCCCCGAACCTCACTGATTGGGCCAAGAATATAATCAATGAAGTCGATTGTATGAGGTGCAAGGTCGATGAAGTACCCTCCACCGGCTATCGTGGGATCGACCCGCCAGGAGGGTCTGTGCTCGAGATCCTCCATGGAAGGGGGCTTCTGCAACAGGATGCGAAATGAGTCAATCGTTCCCAGGACACCGGACTCAACCAGTTCTCTGATTTTGAGGAATCGCGGAAGGGCGCGTCGGTAATAGGCGACAAAAAGGGGAACCCCGGCTTGACGACAGGCGGCAACCATCTCATCGCACTGCACGGAATTGAGGGCCATGGGTTTCTCGACGTAGATGGGTTTTCCCGCCGTCGCGACCTGAAGGGTGAAGTCCCTGTGAAAGGCCGGTGGTGTGGCAACATAGACGGCATTCACCTCCGGATCGTTGATGAGGTCCTCCGCACGATCGTACCAACGAGGAACCCCGTGACGTCGGGCATAATCCTCGGCTTTCGCGCCGTCCCGGCGCATTACCGCGACAAGTTTCGAACCGGGGACCCGTGAAAAAGCGGGACCACTTTTTTTTTCCGTTACCTCACCGCACCCGATGATTCCCCATTTCACTTCATTCATGACGGTCCTCCCTTCTCTTTAGAATAACCCGAATGATCAAAAACGCAAGTCTGAAGTAGTATTTTCACACTTTGATCTTTCTAGGTATACTGATGAAAGGGGCTTAGTGTTGACTTTCGGCGGGGCATGCGTAGAATTACCGTGGGGTAGAT
>CAZJIN010000488.1:0-2554 GCA_964545955.1 uncultured Sediminispirochaeta sp. | reverse complement strand
CGTAGATAGCCCATGCTTCCTGATAACGAGCCCGAAGGGCATCAATGTTATCATACTGCCGCAACTTGTCTTCTTTTTCCAACCTGGGGTTGAGCATCGTCCGCACCGCTGTTCGCGCTGCATTGGCTTCCACCTTGATTTTTTCAAGACTTTCTATACTGGGCAGACGGATCTCTCCGATTTCATGGATATGGCTCTGGAGCTGACGTGAACCGTTCCAGCCAAAAAAGCCAACCAGCAGCACTATAAGTGCCACAATCGAAAAACCTCCTATCAGTTTTACACCAACTTTGATGTTTTTCATTCTGAACCTCCCTCTCCTCTTTCTCATATTATGAAATTCTTATGCGTTCAATCCTACATTATCCATTCTATATACGCGCAAGCGTGCTGTATGTCACATATTGTGTGATTATGATGTCACATTATCTGTGACATTCCCTTGACCGGAGCACCTGTTCTCCTTACCTTTAATTAGAATGAAAATACCAAGCAAAAACAATAGAAAAATGAAAAAAATCCTCGCTTCCGTCGAAGCCCATGAAGAGCTCAACGCGATCTGGGAAGCGGCAAATGTCATGGCGGTCAAAAGACTGGGCATGTCGGACCATGGGAAGACCCATGTGGCGATTGTAGCCAACCTCGCAGTTAAAATTCTTCGGACCCTTTTGGAGTCCGGAGTCGTCCCCAGTATCGTTGCGGATTGGGAGATGGAGAACGAAGACGCCGAGGTGATCGTGATGCTGGCCAGCCTGATGCACGACCTTGGAAACAGCGTACATAGGGACCTGCACGATGACATGGGGGTGATTCTCGCCGCGAAGATCCTCCCGGAAATCCTGTCCGCCGCGTACGAGGACCGACGCATACGGCAGATTGTGATGACCGAAACCATGCATGCGATGGTGGCCCACGACACCGATGTGGAAGTCCATACTATCGAGGCGGGGGTGGTCAGAATCGCGGACGGACTCGATATGAAGAAGGGCCGGGCCCGCATCGGATTCGAGTCCGGCAAAAAAGATATTCACAGCATCAGTGCCATGGCGATAGAAGATGTGAGAATTCTCAAACCCTCCGATGAGAAACCCGTAAGGGTGGAAATCGTAATGGAGGATGCCGCGGGGGTTTTTCAGGTGGATTACCTTCTGAAAAAAAAAATCCGTGGGTCGGGGCTCGAGAAATACGTCGAAATCGTGGCGATAATAAGCCGGGAAGCGGGGAAAGAACACCCCATCGAGACCTACAGGATAGGCTGAGACCTACAGGATAGGCTGAGACGGGAGATGTTGTTCCTCCCACCTGCCCCCCCGCCGAACTACCCGCAGGGCCGTCTTAGATCCCCAGAATTCTTTTTCCCAGTGCTGAAGCAACAAATTTTTTCAGCTTTGCCCTGGTTCGTCCCGTCGGTGTGACCCCGGATACATCCAGAAATCGCATAAATCCCGAACGTGCGATCATCTCCATCATCAGGTGGGTTTCCCGGTTTGTCAGTCCCTCTTGACCACCGTCGGTCAGTTTCTCATCATAGTAGACATATAGCCCCTGGGTCCCGATCACCACTCTCTGCAGTGCTTTTCTGATCACCGCGGATATTCCGAGCATGTCGATATCCTCCATGGTATACACGGTGATACCGAGACTGCGAATTATTTCGTTTTCCTCGTGAGATACCGACTGCAGCCCCAGAAGAACCAGGTTATCCGCCGCGGGAGGCTTAAAACCGTCCTTCCGCGAAGAATTCCCGAAAATCTCAGCTTTTTCCGACTCCCCACCGGTACCCCTTTCCAGCACATCGATCTCAGGAGACAGGAGGTGCCCGAGAGAATAATATTCGGATCTGTGCTCTCGACCGCTTCCCGCGATTTGCGCCGATGGGGATATCCACAGGAGACCTCCGTTCTCCACCACCCGCGAAAAAGCCGAATATCCTTCGGTAACAAGCTGATTTTTTCCACAGAGAATAGGGAATCCCCCTTCCCTCAAAAAATCGACAATCTCAGTTTCCCAGGCCTTTGATTTGGCACCAAAAATTTTTCCACCCTGAAAGGAGAAACCAATACTTTCCATATTCTCACGGAAAAAATCATTTCCTTCTTCCACCGGATTGCAGCCAAAGAAAAAGAGTTTTCTCCCGCCGGAGCTCACACCTGAAATTCCGTGAATTCTTTTGCCGACATACGCCGAGGCCATCGCGGCGAGGAGGGCTGAATAGTTTGGAGTGAATTTTATCCGGTCGCCAATCCGGATCTCTCCACGGCACGCGGTCAGATCGACAAGGAGGTGATCGCTCGAAGCTCCAAGGATGCTGCATGAAGGATTCACGGGTTTGAGACCTTCCACATCGACGTCTTCCCTTCCGACATTGAGAATACCCCGAACCATCGTACCTTTGTCTTCAAAGGTCGGGTTTCCACCAAAGGCGTCCTGTCCCGTTTCCCCGATCGGCACCGACGGCTTTTCCTTGAGCTCGATGACCTCGGCTTCCAGAACAAAGGCATCCTGAGAAGTACCCGGCCAAGCCTGTCGCCCTACAGTCTCCCCTCCAAGGAGT
>CAZJIN010000487.1:0-2557 GCA_964545955.1 uncultured Sediminispirochaeta sp. | reverse complement strand
TTGTCATGATTTCCATTACCCCTATGGCATAGGTAATCGCCGAATCCTTGAGCAGGATGCAGTATTCGTTGGACCATGCCGGAATTGAAAGCCGCAGTGCCTGCGGCAGAATCACGTGAATGACTGCCTTTCTTTTGGTCAGGCCGATCGATTGGGCGGCCATCATCTGTCCCCGTCCGAGGGATTGAATACTCCCACGGAAGATCTGTGACTGATAGGCGGTACTGCGTAGACCGAGCACGATAATCCCGGAAGTGAAAGCGGGCAGATTAAGACCTATCATGTTGAAAAGCCCGAAATAAAATAGAAAAAGCAGAACCAGCACCGGCACACCCCGGAAAAACCACACATAGAGGTCCATGATTCGAGCGAGGAACTTGTTGCCGTACACCTCGGCCACCGCCATCGGTACTCCCAGGATAAATCCTATCACGAGGGATCCTATGACCAGGCCCATAGTAACCCCTGATCCTTTCAGGAGAAAGGGGATAGCTCCGATCAGCATCTGCGCGGTTTCACCCATATCTATTCCGCCTCCACTTTGGTGTGTAGATTATATCACAAAACATCTCAACTGCAGCCCCTTCAGAAGTGGTTTTTAGATGGCAAGAATCAAAAAAGCAGATCTCCCTGTTCAATTTCCGGGAGCATCTCACCGACCATTTTCTGAAAAACCCGGGTCGTGAGTTCCGCGTCGTACAGGCTTCCGTGGAGTTCCGCCCTGTTGACGTCGATCCCCAGAAGAACGGCCAGCTCGACAAGCTTCGGGTATTTGCCCTTCGTATTACTCTTCATGGTACAAAACTGGTCACGGTTTCGCAAAAAAGGAAGGAACTGCGCGTCGAAATCGATATTGTGGGCGACAAAGAGTCCCGCGTCTTCGCAGAATTCCTCAAACGCCGGGTCGTTCCTGAAAAACTCGGGCCACCCTTTTCCCTGTCTATAGGTATCGATCACATCCCTGAAAAGTCCGTTCACACGGAGGGCCGAAAGGTTTTCCGGTTCCAAGGAAAAATAATATCGATCAAAGATTTCGAGGCGCTTCAGGGGGCCTTCATCCTGTACGGTGTTGTTCTCCGTCATTTGTGATAATTCGGATCCGTTCAGGACCAGTTTGATCGCGCTGCATGAGAGAATACTGCTGCGGGGGGTGAGACCGTTGGTCTCCAGATCAAATACCACCACCGGTCGTTTCCGGTGCGTTTTCATCAAGGGTATCAGGTCCGCCTTCCGGTAATATGTGCGGGGTCCCGTCATGAAAGTTCCTCCTCGAGGATGTGCAGGGCTTCGGGAAAGTCTGTCCTCCCCAGGCCCAGTCTGAAAAAATGGTTGGGCATTTCAAAGAGGTGCCCCGGCAGAAGCAGCAGGCTTCTTTGCTCAATAAGTCGACGGGAGAGCTCCTTTGCCGATCTTCCCGCGGTAAGACTGGGAAAAACCACCGATCCGCCACCGCCCAGGTTCAAGTTCAGGGTATCGGGCAGTCGTTGTGACAGCCGAGTTAGCTGTTCAAGGTTGGTTTTCACGATATCCAGGTTTCGATGAATAATCCTGCCAGCGTTTTCCACGGCAATCAGTCCCAGCAGTTCCGAAGGCGCGGAGTTGCAGATGGTGGTGTAGTCCTTCATGGATGCGATGGGTTCTAATAGTTTTACCGATGGTGAGGCAAGCCACCCTATTCTCAGTCCCGGGAGACCGTAGGATTTGGACAATCCCGAGAGGCTTATGGCGTTTTCATAAAGGTCAGCAAAGGAGGTCCCCGAAACCTCGGGGTCGTACTCCAGTCGATAGTACATTTCATCGGCGAACAGGAGTGTTTTTGTCGGTCTCAGGAGTTCAACGATCTGTTTTTTTTCTTCCAAGGTCAGACACAGCCCCGTGGGGTTGTGGGGGATATTGAGGATGACCATCCGTGTCGCGTCGGTAAGGTGGTCCTTCAGAAAATCAAGATCGATACGCCACCGTCCTTCTATGAGTTCAACGGGCCATTCCGTAACCCTGCATCCGATGCTTTGGGGAAGGGAAAGAAGGGACTGATAGGCTGGAGTCATCACGATAACGTGGTCTTCCGACTCCAGATATGTCTCAATAGTGAGAAAAATCGCCTCTTCAGGGGCGGCTACCAGGATGCTATCCTCTTCCATTCCCCGATATGTGCCCGCGATAGCCTTTCTCAGAGGTTTGGAGCCCCTGGATTCGGTATACCCCATGCGGAGGCTCGAGATCGTGTGGTCCTCCCCCGTGTGATCGGACATTTCGAGAAGTTCCCCCACTGACATGGTCTGACAGTCGGAGGCGCTGATCTGGTAGCGCAGGTTGAACTCATACTCCGCAAAAAAGCGTTCCAGTTTGAAAGGACGGATCTTCATCGGTGTGAACCTCGCTTATTTTCATGCCCTTTCACCGGGTAGATATACAGGTCTTCAACGGTATCAACATCGAAGATACAACCGGGGAAGCTGACACGGAGGTTCAAGACCTTCTTTCCGGTTTTCTTGTGATGCCGGGAAAACATTTTCTGCATGGTTCTATCGGAAGGGAGTTCCCGTATAGTCTCGAT
>CAZJIN010000486.1:0-2588 GCA_964545955.1 uncultured Sediminispirochaeta sp. | reverse complement strand
ATCAAAAAAATGCCCGTGAACCAGGAAGACCTCTCCCACAGCATTCTCAAAGACAGTATCCGTCAGCTCATGAAACATTCGAAACTGATTCTCACGATCCTCAAAAAACTATCCATATATCAAAAAGAACGGTATAAGTACGAGTTCCGACTTCAACTCTTCAATTCCATGAAACTCAAGGATGAATCCCTGGAAACCAGGCGTGAGGATGTGATCCGGGCGATAAAATCGAGATTTCCCAAGCACATGCCGGATACCCCCTATTTTCCCGAACTTATTGAGGAAGTGCTGAACGAATCGGCTGGGGCGGAGGCGGAGCAGGCCCGAACGGAGACCCTGAAGCGGCTCAAAGTGGAGGAGAAACAAACTCAGAAATCCGACACCCGCAGCTACAAACCGATTCTTCTGGAATCATGTCGTATCCTCTCTTCGGCCACTACCCCCCTGGAACAGTGTGTGAGCAAACTTTCCTTTAATGTAGGCATTCTGGAGAATCGCAAATACAGTTTTGGAGAGAAAGTCAAAAGGTGGTTCTTCGAACTGGTCCAGAAGGAAGAGGAGAGCCGATTTTTTGAGATTGAGTATTTTGATCCCCAGACAGGCGCTTCCAAAAATGTTCGCCTCAATTTTGATAAATTTATCGAGGACCTGCAGAAAAAAAGCAAGCTGATCAATGCCATGGGAAACCGCATGAGTTCTACCTATCAAAAACTCGAACAGAGCAGTGAAGAACAGATCTTCAAGATTCTCACTGTAAACCTAGAGGAAATCCAGGCCGACCTGCTGCGGCTTCCCGCTCTGGACACCTACCTGAAAAGCGAGGTCCCCCGGCACCAACGTTCCATGGTGAAAGGTATCAAACTCGAGATAGGAGCGTTAAAAAACGCCGCAGTCAAGGCGAACCAGAAAAAGCACGAGTACGTAGCTCAGAAGGAAGAACAGGAACAGCTGAAAAAATTGGGAATTCAGACCTGAGATTCTTTTTCGAGTTTCGACGTACCTCCGTCAATCCCCGTGGGAATAGTAGAGTCCCAGAACCCTCACATCTCCGGCGCTCTTCTTTATCTCCTCGATAGCGATATCCAGAATATCTCGGCTCTCAGGCATATCCACCGCCACCAGGAACATATAGTTCCACGGTCTTCCCTGGATCGGACGGGATTCAAGCTTCTTCATATTCAAACCGTTCTCGGCAAGCACCTTGAGGACCGCATAGAGGGAACCCGGTTTGTCCTGGGTCGAAAAAACCAGGGCCACTCGATTGGGTGAATGAATCGGCGCGGTTTCCGCCCTGGCGATGATGTAGAAACGGGTATAGTTCCTTGGATTATTCTCAATAGCTTCCTGCAGAATCTCCACATCATAGACTCTAGATGCCTCATACCCGGCGATCGCACCCAGGGAAGGGTTTTTCTGTTCAGCCACATGGGCAACCGCTCCCGCTGTATCGAAAAAGGGTACCTTCCTGATGTGGGGATGCTCATCAAAAAACCGAGAGCACTGTGCAAGTCCCTGGGGATGGCTGAAAACCTGCTTCAATCCGGGTATATCCGCCCCGGCGACCGACATGAGACTGTGGATAATCCTGATCTTCTGTTCTCCCACCACGATGATATCGGGGTATTGCAGCAGCAGGTCGAGCACTTCATGGACCGTACCGGCCAGAGAATTCTCGATAGGTACGGTACCATAGGCAACCTGTCCCTGAAGCACCTGTTTGAACACATCTTCAAAGCTGTCGCAGGGGACCGCCTCGTACTCTTCACCAAAAAAGCGGTGCACCGCCGTCTCACTGTACGCGCCCCGCATTCCCTGGAATGCGACCATACCGTCTACGGGGGAAGAGGTTTTTTCCGATCCCCCCTTCGAGCCCCCGACGGCGCGTCCCTCCGTGTCCACCATGGCCTTTCTCGGGATTCTTTCGAGCTCCTTCTCGAGCACCGGAGCGATCGCCTCTATATCCCGCATGAGCCGTTCAAACTGATCGGGATAGAGTGACTGGGGTCCGTCGGAAAGGGCCTGTTCGGGATGGGGGTGTACCTCCACCATCAAGCCGTCGGCTCCCGCGGCAACAGCCGCCAGGGCCATCGGTCTGACCTTGCCCCGTATCCCCGTACCATGACTCGGATCGACCAGAACGGGAAGGTGGGAAAGTTTTTTCACCACCGGAATCGCCGACAGGTCCAGGGTATTCCGCGTGTAGGTCTCGAAGGTCCTGATACCCCGCTCACAGAGAATTACATTGTCGTTTCCGTGGGCCATGAGGTACTCCGCCGCCATCAGCCACTCCTCTATGGTCGCGGAAAGCCCCCTTTTCAGTACCACCGGCTTTCCCAGCATTCCGATTTTTTTCAGCAGCTCAAAGTTCTGCATGTTTCGCGCGCCCACCTGAAACACATCCACGTATTCGTCCATGACCTCAATATATTCGGTTCCGACTATTTCGGACACCACGGGCATGCTGAATTCTTCACCGACACGTTTCAGGATTTTGAGCCCCTCTTCTCTCAGCCCCTGAAAAGAGTAGGGGGAGGTTCGCGGCCTGAACGCGCCACCCCGCAGCATCACCGCGCCCGCGTCTCTGACCT
>CAZJIN010000485.1:0-2591 GCA_964545955.1 uncultured Sediminispirochaeta sp. | reverse complement strand
CATAAGCTTCGGGACAGTCTAAAAAAAAAGCAGCCCCGGTTAAAGGCTGCTTAAAGTAAATTGCTTTGCAATAGGCAATTATTGATGGGCGGAGAGGGACTTGAACCCCCGACATCCTGCTTGTAAGGCAGGCGCTCTCCCAGCTGAGCTATCCGCCCGCTTCCATGTTCTCAATTTTACCGTTGGTACCGGCAATTGAGAGGAATCTATCAAAAAGAGCGGAAAGTGTCAATCAGCATCAACAATTTTTAGCTTAGAATCGCCGTCCTCACGCCTACCGTAGCAAAGTCCTCTTTTAACAATCGGTCTATTATGCTATCATGTGCAGCGCCGAAAAGAGGAGTAATTGATGGCACACAAACATATGCGCAATATAGGGATAATGGCCCATATCGACGCCGGAAAAACCACCACAACCGAACGGATGCTTTTCTATACGGGAAAAAGTCACCGGATCGGCGAGGTGGATGACGGAGAGGCGACCATGGACGGGATGGAGCAGGAGCAGGACCGGGGTATCACCATCACCTCAGCTGCCACTACCTGCTTCTGGAAAGACGCCCAGATCAACATCATCGACACCCCGGGGCATGTTGATTTCACCGCGGAAGTTGAACGTTCTCTTCGTGTTCTGGACAGCGCGATCGCGGTATTCTGCGCCGTTGGAGGGGTTGAGCCTCAATCCGAGACAGTCTGGCATCAGGCGGATTCCTACCATATTCCGCGTATCGCCTATGTGAACAAAATGGACAGGCTCGGTGCCGATTTCTACGCGGTGGTGGAGGAGTTGAAGAACAAGTTGAACGCGAATCCGGTCCCTCTGTTTCTTCCCATGGGGAAGGAATCGGATTTTCACGGAATTGTTGACCTTATCTCGATGGAAGAGCTCACTTTCGAACCTACCACCTTCGGAAGCGACATGAAGCGAGCACCCGTCTCCGAGGAATGGAAAGATATTGCCGCCCTGTGGCGTGAAAAACTCGTCGATACCCTTTCAGCCGGTTCTGAGGAGATCACGGATCTCTACCTTGAAGGAGCAGCGATTCCTGAAAATCTATTGAAAAAGGCTATTCGGGCTCAGACGATAACCCGTGAGATCATTCCCGTCTTTGTGGGGGCCTCACTGAAAAACATAGGCGTTCAGATGCTTCTCGACGGTGTTGTTGAATACCTGCCCTCCCCCTGGGAGGCTCCTCCTATTTATGGAATCGACACAAAGACTGAGAAGGAAATACTCGTTGAAGCGGATGAAAAGGAACCGGCCCTCGGTTTAGTGTTCAAGATCCAGGCGGACCGCGAATCCGGTTCCCTTAGTTTTATACGAATGTACCGTGGAGAGATCAAGAAGGGTACCGCTGTTTATAATATAACAAAAAACAAGCGTGAAAGGGTCAATCGCATTTTGAGGATGCATTCCAACCGGTCGGAACCCCTGGACAGGATAAGTACGGGAGATATCGCGGTTATCGTCGGGTTCAAAATCGCCCAGACCGGAGACACTATTGGCTCCGAGGCTAAAAAAATATTGCTTGAAGAGATGCATTTTCCCGAACCGGTCATTATGGTCGCCATCGAACCTCGAACAATGTCCGACCAGGACAAACTGAAAAAGGTTTTAGAAATTCTCCATCAGGAAGATCCCACCTTCACCGTGAAGGAGAATGAAGAGACGGGACAGCTCATCATCGCCGGGATGGGAGAACTCCATCTCGATGTACTGGTCACCCGGATCATCAAGGATTTTAAGGTAGACGCGAAGATCGGAAATCCCCAGGTCACTTACAGGGAATCCATCTCGAAAAAGGTCAGCCACACCGAAAAATTCCACAAAGTGGTTGCGGGTAAAGAGAATTTCGCCTCGGTCACCGTCGAAGTTGAACCACTCCCCCGCGGGAGCGGTCATGCCTTCGAGAGCCGTGTGACGGAGGATACCCTTCCCAGGGAGTTCCTGGACGCCCTCAAGCGCGGTATTAACAACTCCTTCACCTCCGGTATTATGTACGGGTATCCGGCCATAGACATCAAGGCAACTCTTGTAAGCGCCGAATACGACGAACAGTCAGCCACCAGTTTTGCCTATGAAGCGGCGGGAGCCCTTGGTTTTGATGCGGCCTGCCGAAAGGCGGACCCGATTCTCCTGGAACCCATTATGCTTGTCGACGTGATGGCACCGAAGGATTTTGTTGGAGACGTAATGAGCCATCTCACCGGTCGCAGCGGTTTGATTGAAAGCCTGGAAAGTAAGACAAGCCGTGAGCACATTCGCGCAAAGGTCCCTCTGGCACAGATGTTCGGGTATTCCACCGCCCTTCGGAGTATCACCCAGGGCAGGGCTACCTTCGCGATGGAGTTTTCCCATTTTGAAAAGAAAGAAGGTTCTCTGTAGACCCACGAACCGGTTAATCGACGGGGAATTACCGCGGACGAATGCGCATAGCGGCCTGATAATTACCGCGGACGCCCGCGGACGCCCGCGGACGCCCCGTGTAAAGTCTTTTTTATTGACAATAGGGGGTTCTGCTTTTACAGTATATAATCTTATTTTGAAAAAAGGAGAAAATGATGAGTTTTACCACCGCTGACATTAAAAA
>CAZJIN010000484.1:0-2605 GCA_964545955.1 uncultured Sediminispirochaeta sp. | reverse complement strand
GTATGGAAAACATATTGGTAGTGGATGACGAACAAAACATGTGCAAAATTCTCAAGATAGTGTTCGAAAAGGACGGGTTTCAGGTTCGCACGGCCTTCAATGGCAGGATGGCCCTGGATATCCTCAAGGATTATCCCGTTGACCTGGTCATAGCCGATTTGAAGATGCCCGATATGGATGGTATAGAGCTTCTCAAAGCGGTCCGGGATTCCGACCTGCAGGTGCCTTTCGTCATCATCTCCGCGTACGGTACGATAAGCTCCGCCGTTGAAGCTATGAAAATCGGGGCGGAAGATTTTATCACTAAGCCCTTTAACAAGGATCTTATCCGGCATCGGGTTGCTACGATAATCCGCAAGCTGGAAAAACGGAACGGGAAGGAACGGGCTAATCTGTTTTTCGAAAAAGAATTACCGACCCGTAGGATTATATATGAAAGTGAAGCGATGAAGAGGGTCATGGAGACCCTCGAACGTATTGCCCCCGTACCACGTCCGGTGATGCTCCTTGGAGAGAGCGGTTCCGGCAAGGAGATGATCGCCGGGGAAATACACCGTCGTTTCTCGGATTCGAAGGAACTTCCCTTTGTGAGTCTCAACTGTCCCGCCCTGCCCGAGACTCTCTTTGAGAGTGAGCTTTTCGGTAACAAGAAGGGTGGCTCCTCTGGTGCTGCGCCGAATTAGCGGGGAAAACTGCATGCCGCGGATGGGGGGACTCTGTTTTTTGATGAAATAGCCGAGCTTCCGATGTCGGTTCAGGCAAAACTCCTGCGTTTTCTCGAGGACAGGACCTACATACCCCTGGGGGGAACGGAACATGTAAAGGTGGATACACGGATTGTGTGTGCCACCAATAAAAACTTGAAGGAAATGGTTAAAACCGGGGAGTTTAGAAAAGATCTGTTTTTCCGGCTCAACACGATCGTGATTCATATCCCTCCGCTTCGGGAACGCAAAGAGGATATCCCGGCCCTGGTGGAGTACTTTAATAACCGACTCTCTATGGAACTCAATGTGCCACCGAAGGAGTTTTCCGAAGAGGTGATAAAGACATTTTCCTCCTACTATTGGCCTGGAAATATCCGTGAGCTGAAAAATATAGTGGAACGAATCTTTCTCATGAGTGATTCGAAGCTGATAAGGCAGTCGGATATACCAAGGGAGATAGTGCCTCGTACCGAGCTTGGATCCGACCACAACGGAACCGACAGTATTGCTGACGCGGAAAAGCTTATGCTCATCAATGCCCTGGATTCCAACGACTGGAATCTCACCCGGGCGGCCCAGAGTCTTGGAATCACCCGCAGCGCGATCAGGTGGAGGATTAAGAAGTATAAGCTGGAATTTCCCACATAAAAGGTATGGTTTATAAAATCAACCGAAGGTATTTATCTTCTTCACTGATCGCCCCTACCTCAACGGTGCAGTGTTGATGTTGAAAGAGGTGGTGAAGCGGGGTGATCCCGATTTTTGAGGAGAGTTTTTCATGGGGCTTCTCAAAAGAAAGGGGATAATACGCCGCCGTCTCAATATTCGTATGAACGCTTTCTCCCTGATAGTGGATCTCTATGTACAGCTGCTTCTGGAAAAAGGAGACCACGCGAATCTGTTCAGCCGGAGTCGCGGCATACAGGGTGGTAAGCAGAAGGTTGATGAGTACGATCACTATATTGCTTCGAATCATCGGGTATTCCACCTCCGGGTCGCGTATGTCCTTGATTATGTTGCGTTCTCCCAGAAGGCGTGGGGGAATCTTTTCTATCGCTTCATCGATAACCGCGCCGATCTTATGTCGCTGAAAGTACGGATCGGTGTCATGGGTAAAATTCAGGAAGTTGTTCACATAAAGGTCTATCATGTCGATGTCGTGTAAGAGAGAATCCACCTGGTCCAGGAATTCCTTCTGCCCCTTGGAAACCCGAAAATCCTCCTTTATCATCTGGGCGGAGACTTTCATAATGGCAAGGGGGTTCCGAATCTGATGGGCGATGCCGGCGGCCATCTCCTTTATCGTTGAAAGGTGAGAAGAAATAAGCATTTTTTCAATATCCCGGGCGCCGGCTTCCTTTTTTTCCACCTTTATCACACTGTTTCCCCGGTACAGGATGATGAATCTGTCGACGTAGGGGTAAATATTCTGCACCTTGTGATCGATTATCAATACCGTGCCACCGTCTTCTTTTACCTGTGCCATGAGTCTCATGGCGCACTCATACTCGGACTTGAAGAGACTGGTCGTAGCTTCATCGAGAATAATGAGGGAGTTGTAAAAATAGTAAGCCCTCGCTATTTCAAGAATCTGTCGTTCCCCTTTAGTCAGACTGCTGAGCAGGTCGCCGGGTTGCTTTCTGAAATGAAACCCCAGTGAACGGATAAACTCTCGGGTTATTTCCGCCATTCTTTTTTTTGCCAGAAAAGGGTAATAGGGGGAAATGAGGAGTTCGTTGCCCAGAAAAAAGTACTGAGAAACCGTAAGAAGGCTGGGCGCTGGGAATTCCTGGTGAACGGTAATAATTCCGTGGTGTCGCGCGATGGCCGGAGTAATAGTGGGATAGGATATACCGTGGAGATGTATACTTCCCCGTTGATTGGTGTAAAGGCCGGAA
>CAZJIN010000483.1:0-2607 GCA_964545955.1 uncultured Sediminispirochaeta sp. | reverse complement strand
TTTTTCGATGAGGCAATTCTTTTTTTGGGTTAGATTTTTGATGAGTCAACGCGGCAACTTGATGATTCGAGCCCATGCTGTTACATTAATATCAGTACAGACGGGAAGGAGAGGTGCGGGTGAAAAAAGCAATTCATGTAATAATCCTGGCGGCAAGTTTAAGCATTTCTGCGATATACGCCTCTGAAGTAGAAAATATGTTCACTGGAAGCTTCGGGGTGAATATCTACGGGTACGACACTACCTATCTGACCACGGGGGTGCTCTATCAGGTTCAGGTGCAGGAGGGGATGGATTTCGTTGGGGGTGCGGATTTCGGGATCCACACCGACAAGGATAATTCAGGAAATGTACAGGCGGATTTTCTGATTCCCCTGAGAGTGGGTCTTCACTTTCCCTTTGAGGGGGAGAAGGTCACCTTCGGTTTCGGCACTGGACTAAGTCCATGTTTTCAATTTTCCAACGACGGAGATGATGGGGGATTTCTAATGGGACCCTACATCAATGGAACGATGCGGATCCAGGTTCACCCGGTGATGAGTGTGTTCTTCCAGGCACAGCAGGACCTTCTCTTTGGTAAACCCGACTGGATCAATACCGGGAGTCGCTTTCTAATTGGAATCTCCTTTTAGTCTAATCAAGGCCCGGCGTTGTTGAGAATCGTTAACTTGACTTGATTATTTATTAAAAAATTGTAAAACTGCGGTAACCTGCTCTATTGGAGTGAAACCCATGACCCAGTTTATCGTTCTTCTCACCATCTATGTGATAGTAGGAAGCGTAATTGTCCTCTACGCGAGTCGCCGTACTCAGACCCAGGAGGAGTTTTTTGTGGGCAGCCGGACCCTCGGCTGGGTGGTAACCGCTCTGACCTATGCCGCCACCACCTATTCGGCCTTCATGATGGTGGGGTTGGTGGGTTTGTCTTATGGTACCGGCCTGGGGGCTCTGATTTTCGAACTGGCCTACCTTGGTGCGACAGTGCTTATTCTGGTGGTGTATGGAAAAAAAATCTGGCAGCTTGGGCAGACCTATGGCTACGTATCCCCGATGGAGATGTTTGCCGATCGGTATGGAAAGGCGACCGAGGCCCTTGGTGCGATTGTCGCCTTCATAGCTCTGGTTCCCTATGCCTCCGTGCAGGTCATAGGACTGGCCCTCATCTTCGGTACCTACGGAATCGGCTTCGTCTCGGGTGTAGTCATAGCTACCCTTATCATATTTATCTGGGTCTTTCTCGGCGGACTCCGGGGAGTGGCGATCACCGACGCCATTCAGGGGCTTTTCATGATGCTGGTGGCAATCGCAGCGGTGATCTGGGTAGGTCGTGAGTTCGGTGGTGTGGAGCTGTCCACCTTTCCGAACAAGGTATGGACACCCCTCTTTTTTATAAATCTGACGCTTCCCTGGTGTTTTTTCGCCCTCACAAATCCACAGGTGGTGCAGCGTCTGTTCATTATAAAGACCGCTTCGGGTATCAGAAATATGATTATCCTCTTTGCCTCCTTCGGGCTGATCTACACCCTTATTGTGGCTTTTATTGGATTTGGCGCGAAGTTCGGCACACTACAGGGGGTCTTTCCGGCTATCCAGGATCGGGATACCGTGACGGTAGAGCTTATGGGGAGGATGAGTGGGGTTATTGCATTCCCCCTTGGGCTGAGCATTATTTTTGCCTCCGTTTCCACTTCAAATTCGATCATCCTGACCCTTTCTTCGATGATCACCCGTGATGTGTTTCATGAACGGAAGAGTATAGTTCTCGGTCGGGTTTTCATTTTTCTGATGACGTTGCTGATATTTATTTTTTCAATGTTCCGACCTGACTATTTGGTAGAACTTTCGGTTGCCTCCTCGAGGATCCTTCTGGTCTTTGTACCCCTCTATATGGGACTCTTCCACTGGAAACGGGGAGGGGTCTGGGCCGGGGTTTTCACGGTGGTCGGCGGGGCGATTCTCGCCATCGCTGTGAATGTGCTTGGACTCGCCATGGGATCTCTGTACACCTTTGCCGGGGTCTTCCTGTTCTATTTCGCGGGGGCTTTTGTTGATTCACTGATTGGGAAACGCTGATTTTTCTCCTCGATTTCTCCGGAGGAGCCTGGTGATGATCGATACCAAGGGAAAATCTCCACTATGGGCGTGCGGGAAGTTGAAAAAATAATATTTCTCAATTACTATCAATAGTATGGAAAGTGCTAATAAAGAGACTATCTCTAGTAATACTCCACTTGTACTGATTGTTGACGATATTGAAGAAAATGTGGAGGTTCTTTATTCTATTTTAAAGAGTCCTGAGTACCGCTTTGCTATAGCGCTAAACGCTGAACAAACCCTTCAGGCCGTGGATAGGGAGATACCCGATCTGATCCTTCTGGATGTGATGCTTCCCGATGGGAACGGATTCAGACTCGCGGAACAGATTCTAAAAAAATATGCCCGGGAACGTATTCCAATCATCTTTATTACCGCCAGGGCCCATATAGAAGATCGGGTGAAGGGATTTCAGGTCGGCGGGGTGGACTATATCACCAAACCCTTCGAGGAATCCGAAGTGCATGCCCGGGTGAAGACACATCTCGAACTACGAAGGGCCCAGAAGGAGCA
>CAZJIN010000482.1:0-2646 GCA_964545955.1 uncultured Sediminispirochaeta sp. | reverse complement strand
AAACTTATCCGGTGGGAAGAAAACGCCGACACCGGGCGTTATCAGCTGAAACTGCTGCCCGTCTACTGATTTTTCTGCAATGCAAGAACCCATGAGAAATACTTTTTATATAGAAAACCTCGGCTGTGCAAAAAACCAGGTGGACGCGGAGGTTATACTCTTCGAACTTCAAGAGAAGGGCTGGCACTATTCCGAAACACCGGACACAGCGGATCTTATCATCATCAACACCTGCGGTTTTATACAGCCGGCTAAGGATGAGGCGATCACGACTTTTTTCGAACTGCGGAAACGGTTTCCCGGAAAAAAAATACTCCTCGCCGGGTGTTTCGCCCAACGATATGGTCGGCAGCTCATAAAGCAGCTTCCCGAAGTGGATGGTATTTTCGGCAACCATGACTTGAAACAGGTGACTGATGTTGCCCGTGAGGTTATGGAAGGAGTACGCCCGGTGACAGTTCCCGTATGGGACCCGACTCCTGTTCGGAGATCCCGCCTGATTTCCAAGCCGGGCAGCGCCTATGTGAAAATCTCCGAGGGCTGCAACCATCGATGTGCCTTCTGTGCGATTCCGATAATCCGGGGACCCCTGAAGAGCGTTCCCATGGACCAGGTGCTTGGTCAAATAAGGGGCCTGCTGGAACGGGGTGTGGTGGAGATCAATTTAATTGCCCAGGACCTCGCTGCCTACGGCACCGATTATGGAAGCCCTGATTTTCCCCTTCTATTGAGAAAAATAGGTGAGCTGAGGGGTGATTTCTGGATACGGCTGCTCTACATTCATCCGGATCATTTTCCCACGGAGATTCTTTCCATTCTGCGGGATGATCCACGGATCCTCCCCTATTTTGATATCCCCTTTCAACACGGTGCAAAATCAGTACTCCGCCGGATGGGACGCAGTGGTGATGCCGTAAAATACGCGGGGCTTATAGAAAAAATCCGCAGGGAGCTCCCGGACGCGGTGGTCCGCACCACCTTTATGGTCGGATTCCCCGGAGAGGGAAAGCGGGAGTTCATGGAACTGAAGGAGTTTCAGAGGGAGGTTGCCTTCGATTGGGCAGGGGTGTTCACCTTTTCCAGTGAGGAGGATACACCGGCCCACAGGATGCGGAGTTCCCTGGAGGAACGGCTGGTCAAACCCCGAATGGAGAAGCGTCGGGAGGAACTGGATCTCCTGCAGAGCGAGATTTCCGCTTCCAGGATGGACCGTTTTACGGGACGGGATCTTCGGATTCTTCTGGAAGAACGTGTTCAGGGTGAGGATATCTCCTTCGGACGCGGATATCTTCACGCCCCCGAAGTTGACGGGACTTCCATAGTCCTGAGCAGCCGGTATTCTCCGGGGGAGTGGGTTGATATGCGGGTGGTGAAGAGAAACAATTTTGACCTGGAGGTAGTACCCCTGAATGAGCTTGCCTGAACCGGCCTACCTGGAGATGTTGAATACCCAACAGCGTGAGGCGGTCTTCCATACCGGAGCACCGCTTCTGATCCTCGCGGGCGCCGGTTCGGGGAAAACCCGGGTGATCACCACCAAAATTGCCTACATGATCGATCAGGAGGGGCTGGATCCACGTTCAATTCTGGCCGTCACCTTCACGAACAAGGCCGCCGACGAGATGCACCAGCGGGTGCGTGCGATGGCTCCGGGGGCAGCAGGGGTGATGGTTCGTACTTTTCACTCCTTTGGGGCGTGGCTTCTTCGAAGGAATGCCCACCTTTTGGGGCTCAATTCAAACTTCACCATCTACGATGATGAGGACGGCCTTACCCTTCTTCACAGTCTTTACCCACAGTTTAAAAGAAGGGAACTCTCCCCCTCTGTGCGCATGATCAGCCGTGCCAAGGACTACGCCCTGGGACCCGAAGACGGGCTTCGGCGGATCAGCCAGGATCCGGAATTCTACGAGAGATACGCGGCCTACGACAGACGTCTGCGCGAGATTGGAAATGCCGATTTTGGAGACCTGATCCTGCGCCCCGTGGAACTGCTTCGGAGTGAACCAGAGGTGCGCAGAAGGCTGCAATCGAGGTTTCGGGTCATCCTGGTGGATGAATATCAGGATTCGAACGTAGCCCAGTACGAGCTTCTCAAACAGCTTTACGGACCGGATACCTATGTCTGCGTAGTAGGGGATGATGACCAGTCGATCTATCGCTTTCGGGGGGCGGAAGTGCGGAATATCATCACCTTTCCCGAAGAGTTCGAAAACACCCATATTATTCGCCTGGAACAGAACTACCGGTCCACCGAACGAATCCTCAAAATTGCCTCGGACATAGTCGCCCATAACATGGGTCGTCTCGGAAAAACACTCTGGACCGAAAATGGACAGGGACGGAAGGCGGAAATCGTCTACCTGAGGAACCAGGAAGAGGAGGTGGACTACTGTATCAGGCTTCTGGCGGACGGGAATCTTGAGGGGACGGCTATCCTCTATCGCACCAACGCCCAATCCCGCAATTTTGAGACCGGATTTGTCAAACACAACATTCCCTACAAAATTGTCGGGTCCCTCCGGTTCTACGACAGGGAAGAGGTAAAGGACGTACTCGCACTGCTGGGACTTTTTCTCAATCCCCGTGATGAAATTGCCTTTCGGAGAATAGTGAACAAACCGACCCGCGGGATCGGAACGAAAA
>CAZJIN010000481.1:0-2647 GCA_964545955.1 uncultured Sediminispirochaeta sp. | reverse complement strand
ATTCCGTCATGGGAAAATCTGAACTGATAGAGGGGCAAATCCCCCCGCTTGTACAGGGCGATATCTCCGATGAGGTGGTTATCCGAACCCGCCCCGATCACTCCTTCACTGAAAAAAGTCGCCTCGGAGTATTTTTCAGCCCGGGGCTGTTCGGGCAGCCCGAAATCCAGAGACGGGCCCTCAACACGCAACGATCCCGCGTCCGGCAGCTGCTGTTCAAGCTCCGGCAATGCAATCAGGTCTTCATCGGGCAGTACGATATCCAGGTCCTCCCTTCGGATCGCGGTATACTCCAACACGACCGTCTGCAGCTCCACCTCCGGTTCCTCTGGACGGATCTCCTCGGTGGTACTTTCCGATTGGGCGGCAAGGGGCACCACTGTTAGAAAAATAAAGCACGGAAGCAGAAGCAACAGGAGAACTCTTTTGTCCATCAACTTTCGTTCACACATATCTTATTCCCCCTCCCCTGTTCGACCCGATATGCTTTTCAGAAGCGCTTCACCCTCTATGACCCATTGGGTATGGGGAAAATCCGCGCGAAGCTTTTGTACCATGCGCCGGGCAGTCCCGGTATCTCCGGCATCCACCGCGCTTTGGGCAGCGCGAAATAATGCACCTGCGACGAGGTCATCATCCCCGCTCCCCTCTACGGCCGCACGAACATAGGAATCCGCGGCGCTCTTGGGATTGCCGCCCTTCTGGTGGTATTCCCCCATCAGGTAATAGGCCCGCGCGGCGGTCCCCCGATCTTTGTCTTCCAGTGCTATGAGTTCCTCCAGAAGTTCCTGGGCTTTCTCTTTTTTTTCGGGATATTGATAGAGATACAGGCGCACCAATTCGAGGGCAGACTCCCTACCCTCCCGGGTTTGAAGTCCAAGGCGCTCCAGTTTTACCGAAAGCTCCGCTTCCTGGGCGCTCTGTCCCGCAATAATTCTCTTGAGAGTATCAACCTGCTGCTGAATCTCCCCCTCCTGAGACCGGTCGGGATAGGCGGAAACATAACTGGTATAATAGGAAACCGCCTTCTGATGTTCTCCGAGTTTGGAGTACAGACCTGCCAGTTCGAGAATAGTCTCGTCAAGGAACTCACTATCCCGATGTTTCTCGATCAATTTTTCCCACACAAGCACCGCTCCATAGGCTTGTTCCGCACCGAGAGCGGCCTTACCGCTCCAATAGAGTGAAAGGTCCACCAAATCGCCCTCGGGAAAACGTACCCTGTGTTCATAGAAGGCATCTCTGGCCTTTTGATACTCTCCTTCACGGTAGTAGAGCTCACCCCGACGGTACAGTGCCTCTTCACTCAGGGGGCTTGTCGGATACTGCCTGTACAGACGGTAGTAGTTTTCTATCGCCTCATCAACCCGGTCACCGACCTGCAGGAGTACCGCGTATTCGTACAGGGCATCATCGGCCAGCCCCGACTCCGAAAAATCCCTGTAGATAGCCTGGTATACGAGAAGCGCATCATCATCCTTCCCAAGGGCCGCGCTGCTCTTCGCGTACATGAACAAGCCCCGAATCTTCTGTTCTTCGGAAATATCCATACGGCTGTAGCGACCAAAGGCCTGTTGCGCCTTCAGGAAATCCTCCGATGCATAGGCCGCCCATCCACGAAGGTACCGCGCCTCTACCGCGCGAGGTGAATCCGGGTATTGTTCGAGCAGGCGATCAAACCACCCGTCCGCGTCACCGAAGTTATTCTGTTTATATTCACTCCACCCGTTATAAAAAAGGAAATGCGGTACCAGTTCTTCCAGTCCCGCCGCTTCCAATCTCCCTGAATCGAGACTGGAAAAAGATTCCAGAGCGGCCCTATAGTCCCGTTCTTTCAAAAAGGAGACACCCTCGATGTAGAAGAGTTTGTAGAACTGGTCCGCCCTATCGCCTTCCGGGACCTTTTCCAGCCTTTCCCTCAATTGACGAACTATCTTCTGAAGCTCATCATACTTCTCCGATTCAAAATAGAGCTTTGCGAGATCCACATGGGCCTCAATATCCTCGGGATACCTCGGGAGATACTCCCGCAAATCCTCCATCGCGGCCCCGGGCTGGTCGAGAAGTATGTGCAGCCTCGACCTCAAACGGAGGAGCTCCCGATCAAACTTGCCCGATTCACCGGTGGAAAAACTCTCGGCAACCACAGAGAGGGCTTCACGGTTTTTACCCTCCCGGTAAAGGGCGTAGGAATAGAGGTAGTTTGCCTCGGGTATCCACTCGGAATCGGAGAATTCCCCCAGAAACTCCACCATTACATCAGCGGCGGAACTCCACCGCTGCAGACCGGTCTCCAGCCTGCCGAGGGCCATCAGGAGCTCCTCTCTTCGACTGCCCGACCCCTGAAGAAACTCACGGAGCAAGGACACCGCGGATTCCATATTTCCCTCCCTCTCCAGTATGTGGGAGAGGTACAGAGGAACCAATCCGTCTATTTTTTCGGCGGGAATCGTGCGGCGAATTCTGCGCAGGTAACTGCGGGAAAGATCATAATCCCCTTCTTTGTAGCTCTGAATCCCCGCACGCAGGAGGAATTCCGCCATGAGCTCAGGACGGTCAGCCAGAGCGGATTGGGCCTCGTCAAAAATCTCCTGTTGCTTCTCCGTCTCACCGTTTCTTCCGTACAGTACGTACAACCTTTTGTAGG
>CAZJIN010000480.1:0-2659 GCA_964545955.1 uncultured Sediminispirochaeta sp. | reverse complement strand
GGCATCGGGGAGCCATGTGTGAAAGGGAATTATTGCCGCCTTCGTGAGCATGGCGGCGGTGAGAAAGGCCAGTGCCAAACCCAGGGAACCGTTTATTCCGAACAGTCCGGCTCCTCCGGAAGCCGCAGCCCCGAAGGAGGAGCTCCCCATATTGGTACTTTCAACAGCGCCGTTGAGGGAGGAGCCGATGGTTTCCAGTGAAAGGGATCCCGTCGTGGAGTAAAGGATCCAGAGACCGACCAGGTAAAAAAAAACGCTCACCGAGCTGATAACAAGATATCGGATCGCCGCGGCCATGCTTGTGGGGGATTTGAAATAGGCAATCAGGATAAATGAACAGAGTGAGAGCACCTCAAACCAGACGAAAAGATTGAAAAGGTCACGGGTGAGCATGATTCCCTGCAGAGAGAAGAGGGCGAGAAAAAAGAAGAAGGAAAAAATCTGATCGTACCGCCTGAACCGTCGTGTCTGGAGCCATGCGGCTCCGGCGATCAGGAGGTCCGCCAGGGTTGCTATCAATACGGGGCCCTGAATCTGATTGGTGATCCCGTAGGGTTCACTCCATCCACCCATGCGGTAGATGATGGATTGTCCTGTGGACAGGATCTGCGCCGAAAGAATCAGCCCGGCAATTGTTCCGGAGACCCAGAGGGCAAACGCGAGCTTCGGTAAGAAGGTTGAAGAAAACAGCTTCCCCAGGAGGCTCAGGAATGCCGCCGCGAGGGGAGAGAAAAGGAGGAGGGGCAGAGCGAGACTGCTACCCATGGTCATTCACCTTCTCCTCGATCTCTTCAATATCAAGTGTACCCATCTGCCTGTAAAGCTGCACCGATAGAATCAGGGCCACCGCGGTCACTGAAAGACCGACTACAATGGCAGTGAGCATCAGGGCCTGAGGAACGGGATCTACCACCTGGAGGGTTGCTTCTGCATCGATGAGGTTGAGGATCGGAGCCCTTTTGCCGTCCAGTCGTCCTGCCAGAACGTAGAGAACTACGATGGAACTGTTGAGAATTGACAGCCCTATGATCTTGCGGATCAGATTCCGTGGGGCAATGGTGCCCCAGAGGCCGATGCAGAAGAGTATGATGAAAAGTATCCTAACCATGGGGGGCTCCTTTTTTTTCTTCAGCCCAGAAACTGCGGATGAGTAGAAGACCCAGAAGACCGATTCCGGCCCCGACCTTCAGTCCAATGGTCAGGTTCAGGAGAAAAATAAACCATGCATGGGGTACCTCGGAACGGGGAAAGGGATCGGAGAGAAAATACCCCGCGGTGAGTGTTCCGGCCAGACCCAGTAAGAAAAGTCCGAAGAATCCGAGGACCTCTCCCGTTTCCAGCGCGCGATTGGAGAGAAGGTCCTCCATTCTTCCCCTCCTGCATCCCAGCGCGGGCAGGATAAGCCCTGAAGCGAGGACCACTCCTCCTTGAAACCCGCCCCCCGGACTGAGATGCCCGTTACTGATCAGGTAAGCCCCGAACAATAGGATGTAGGGAGTCAGCTTGCGTGAAGCCACATCCAGCATGTCGGTTTTAGTGCGCATCTTTTTCTCCAAGCAGGTAGATGGAAGCGGAAACGGCGCTGAGCAGTACTATCGTTTCACCGAAGGTATCGAAGGCCCGATAGCCGAGATACACCGCGCTCACCAGGTTCAATGCGCCCGTATCATCGTAGCCGTGGGAGAAAATGAAGTCCCTGAGAAAAACGGACCCCCCCGATGGGTCGGGGAGTAACCACAGAAGAACAAGTCCCGACAGAAGTACGAGGACCAGGTTTCCCACATCCCCAGGGCGAGGTCGTACGATAATAAAAGGTCGATTGCGGTTGAGCCCGCCCTCCGGCTGTCCGCCGGAGCCGGTTCTCACCGCCCATACGAAAATAAGGGTTGTCATTCCGGCTCCCACCGCGGCTTCGGTGATCGCCACATCGGGGGCATGGGCGACATAGAAGAGCAAGGCGGAGGTGAAACTGAATACGGCCAGCAGAATCACCGATATAAACAGGTTGTGGTGAACGAGGGAAAGCAAGCCCGCGAGTATCAGGACCACAAGGAGAATAATGACAAACCCTTCACTCATCGCCGTTTCCTCCAGGGGAAAATTCCCTCCTCCCAGGCATACCTGGTGATGATATGGGTGGTGATTGGATTGGTGATGAAGAAAAAAATGGTGATTACAACTACCTTTCCCGTGAAGGGGTGCAGGCCGGTGATGAACATACTCCCCAGGAGTACGGAGAGAACGGTGGTAGTGCTGCAGGTCGATGACGATTGTATCCGTGAGTATACATCCGGTGCTGTGAGAAGTCCCCAGTGTCCGGTCAGGGCGAAAAATACCCCGATCAGAAAAAACAAACCCGAAACATCGCTCATCCTTCACCTCCCTTTCCCCGGAGAAAATGGGTCAGCGTAAGAATCCCCACAAAACCGAAGATCGCGTACACCAGGGCTACATCGAGATAAACCGCCGACCCGCTCCTCACCGCCGTCAGTACCAGCATAGCAAGTACCTGTGAAGCCACCAGGTTCAGGGCATTGAGCCTGTCCGGGACAGTCGGCCCAATGAGGATCCTGAGGGTTCCCACAACCGAAGACCCGAGGAGAAAAGCGATGATCCAGTCGAAGTAGAAAGGAACGGTAAACTCCATGGCTATACCCAG
>CAZJIN010000479.1:0-2680 GCA_964545955.1 uncultured Sediminispirochaeta sp. | reverse complement strand
CACCCAGGACCAAGGTGTCATCCCCATATATTTCTACACCACTAACAACATGATCGACCTCAGTGAGTGGGGCGGATGGTACGTCAACACCATGGACTACCACCCGATGAAGCACGTGTACAAAAAATAAGAAATAGTCTTTCCGGAGCCGGTACCACCGTACCGGCTCCCTTTTCATTTTTATTACACGATCCCGTTCCCCGTTGTTTCACGAGGTCTGACGACGCGGAATGAAACCTGGAGTTCACCATGACGAAATATATCATTCGACGCCTGATCGGGATTATCCCCACCCTCTTTATCGTAATAACCATCAGTTTTTTTCTGATTCGTATTGCCCCCGGCGGACCCTTCGACGCGGAGCGCCGTCCTCCCGAACAGGTGATGAAGAACATCGAGGCAAAATTCAGCCTCGACCAGCCCCTGCACGTCCAGTACCTTCGCTATATGGGTGATATCTTGAGGGGAGACCTGGGTCCCTCCTTCAGATATCAGGACCACGACGTTAATTACTACATCGCCAACAGTCTGCCGAATTCCCTGCTCCTCGGTTTTTTGGCCCTTGGGATTGCGCTGATCCTCGGCATCCTGGCCGGAATAATCTCCGCTCTAAATCAGAATACCTGGATAGATTACATATCCATGGCTATTGCCATAATAGGAATCACGGTTCCACTCTTCGTGATAGGACCGATACTGATGTACTTTCTCGCCCTGAAGTGGAGTATTCTCCCCACTTCGGGGTGGATCACCGGGCGCTATGGCTGGGTCACTTTGATTATGCCGGTGGTTACCCTTTCGATGCAGCCCTTCGCAACGATAGCGAGGCTCTCCCGGGCAAGTATGCTCGAGATGCTGCGCAGTGATTTCATACGAACCGCCCAGGCGAAGGGACTGCGTGAAGGGGTCATCATACGACGCCATGTGCTCAAGGGCAGCCTGCTCCCGGTGGTGAGTTATCTCGGACCGGCCTTCGCCTCCATCGTCACCGGCTCTGTGGTGGTAGAGCAGATTTTCCGTGTTCCGGGGCTCGGCAGATTTTTCGTACAATCCGCCATCAACCGGGACTACACCCTCATTATGGGAACAGTTATCGTGTATTCGATCATACTGATTCTGATGAACTTCATCGTGGACATAATATATTCCTTCCTCGATCCGCGGATCACCTACAAATAGGGAGTTGAATCGTGAGCGAAAACAAAACACAAAAAGAACAGCAGATACCGGATGCTTCCCGAACAACCAACGAATTCGACCAGGAAATCAAGGGCATCAGTCTTTATAGGGATGCCTGGAGGCGCTTGAAGAAAAACAGAATGGCCATCGCCGGCCTGGTGATAGTTATTGTTTACACCCTCCTTTCTATGCTCGCCCCGGTGCTTCCGATCTACTCATACAAGGAGCAGCAGATGGAGCACATCCACCTGCCCCCCTCTCTCACCCTCCCCGCGGGCTACCATATGTACAGACGTGAGGTGAACGAGCTGTCCATTCTTGCCGCGAAGGATGGAAGGGTAGAATGGACCGAAGAAGACCGGCGGCTGATCGAACAGAGGGTTGAAGAAGCCCGGGCGGAATACACGGCACCATCTTCCGCGGAGGGTGAGAAGATCACCCGCAAGGAGAAAGATGCCATCGCCGATGCTGAACGGGAGATCACTCAGGAACGCCGGGACATTGCGATATCCGAAGGACGGATCCTCCTCAGCGATGAGGAACAACAGAAACTGGCGGATTTGCGAAAACAAATAGAGACCGAGACCGAGATTTTCAACGGCAAGGAGAAAAAAGTCCACGAACGCCGGTATTTATTCGGTACCGACTATCTGGGTCGCGACATGCTGGCCAGAACCATCTGGGGAGGACAGATGTCCATCGCCATAGGCTTGGTCGGCGGCATCACCTCGGTTTTCATCGGACTCTTTTTCGGTTCAATCGCCGGCTATGTCGGAGGCAAAACCGACTATATCATCATGCGGGTCGTGGATATCATCTACAGCATGCCATATATGATGCTGGTCATCATTCTCATGGCCCTCTTCGGTCGAAACATCGTCCTGATGTTCGTTGCCCTTTCCCTGGTGAGCTGGCTCACCGTGGCGCGGGTTGTTCGAGGCCAGATCATCTCCCTGAAAAACTCCGAGTACGTCGAGGCGGCCCGTTCTATGGGGGCCAGTCCCGCCCGAATTATCTTCCGGCACCTCGTACCCAACACCTTCGGCATCATCATAGTCTACACCACCCTGAGAGTTCCGGTCTTCATCCAGATGGAGGCCTTTCTCTCCTTCCTCGGACTGGGTATCTCCGCCCCCTATGCTTCCTGGGGCTCTTTGATCGGAGACGCCGTGGAGGGCATGAACGCCTACCCGTGGCGGCTCTTTTTCCCGGCCGCGGCAATGACCATATTCCTGTTCGCCATGAACTTTCTCGGCGACGGTTTGCGTGACGCCTTCGACCCCCAGAGCAAGAACAAGCTGTAAATTGAGAAGAGGAAAATTCAATGAATGAAGAAAAAATATTAGAAGTCAGGGATTTGAAAACCTACTTCAAAACAGACGAAGGCACCGTAAAGGCGGTAGATGGTGTCTCCTTTTCCCTGGGGAAAAAAAAGTCCATCGGCATCGTGGGCGAGTCCGGTTCCGGAAAGACCACCCTGGCCAAGGCCTGCATGGGCCTG
>CAZJIN010000478.1:0-2680 GCA_964545955.1 uncultured Sediminispirochaeta sp. | reverse complement strand
GAACCGTCATGGTCGCCCCCGCGGCGGTGGCGGGAAGCATGCCCCTGAACATGCCCGAGCCGGTCAGGGTTGTCTCCAAGGGGAAAATGCAGCCGGGAATCACCCTCCGGGACCTGGTGAACGCGATCCCCTACGAGGCGATCAGGACGGGGCTCCTGACGGTGGAAAAAAAGAACAAGAAAAACGTCTTTGCCGGCAAGATCATCGAGATCGAGGGACTGGAAGATCTCAAGGTCGAGCAGGCCTTCGAGCTCAGCGACGCCTCGGCGGAGCGTTCGGCGGCGGCCTGTACGGTGCGGCTGAATCGGGAGCCGATCGAGGAATATTTGAAATCCAATATTACTATGATCGATCAGCTGATCTCCCACGGCTACCAGGACGCGGAGACGCTACGGCGACGCCGGGACAGAATGAAGGCCTGGCTCGAAAAACCGGAATTGCTGCGGGCGGACCCGGATGCCGAGTATACCGCGGAACTGGTGGTCGACATGAGCAAGATCAAGGAACCCATCGTGGCCTGTCCCAACGATCCCGACGACGTGGCGACCCTCAGCGAGGTTTTGGCGGATTCGGCGAGACCGAAAGGGATAGACGAGGTTTTTGTGGGAAGCTGCATGACCAATATAGGACATTTCCGAGCCCTGGGAGAGGTGCTTCGCGGGGAAGGGCAGGTGCCGACCGCCCTGTGGATTGTGCCGCCGACAAAGATGGATCAGAGGAAACTGAAGAACGAGGGCTACTTCGCCCTCTTCGGACAGGCGGGAGCCCGAATCGAGGTCGCGGGCTGCAGCCTCTGCATGGGTAACCAGGCGAGGGTCCGCAACGGAGCGGTGGTTTTTTCAACGAGTACCAGGAACTTCGACAATCGCATGGGCAGGGACGCGAAGGTCTACCTGGGAAGCGCGGAACTGGCCGCCGTCGCGGCGATTCTCGGGCGGATCCCGACTTTCGAGGAATACCGTAGTATCGTCCCCAGGAAGATCAACGAAGAGAACCGGGATCGGGTATACCGCTACCTGAACTTCCATGAACTCGGGGAAGAGGACCTGAAAGGCTTGTTTGAGTAGAAAGGGGGAAAATCGGGTATGACTTTGTCTATTTTTATGGTCCTCATCGGTGTTCTTCTCGTACTTTCCGGCCTGGTCGGATGCATTGTACCTATTCTCCCGGGGCCTCCTGTTGCGTTTATCTCACTTCTCCTCGTCTCCCTTGCCGGGGGGTGGCAGGTCTACCCGGTGTGGCTGTTGGTTCTCCTTGGAGTTGCGGCGATCGCCGCCGCCCTCTCAGACTCGGTACTCCCGGTACTTTCTTCCAGGCACTCGGGAGCTGGAAAGGCTGGAATCCGGGGCAGTGTGATTGGTATGATCGTGGGAACCTTCCTTTTTCCTCCCTTCGGTACCATCGCAGGGGCCTTTGTCGGGGCTCTCGCGGGGGAGCTGATATGGCGGCGGGAGGATTCCCTGCCTTTCAAAGCAGCCCTCGGGGTATTCAGGGGGACCCTGGCGGCGACGGTGGTCAAGCTCGCG
Organism: uncultured Sediminispirochaeta sp.; assembly: GCA_964545955.1. Classification (GTDB taxonomy): domain Bacteria; phylum Spirochaetota; class Spirochaetia; order DSM-16054; family Sediminispirochaetaceae; genus DSBN01. The sequence goes on along the minus strand of CAZJIN010000478.1, from coordinate 1,154 downwards.
GTCACCGGCACAACGGCTTTCTTTTTTGTGAAAGGGACGATTGATCTGTTCGGATAAGATGATTAGATAAAGAGTGTCGGAATGAAAAAGTATTGAGGAAGCTCAGTTGTCTTTTTTTTCCCCACCATCCTCAGGTGGCTTTTCCTCCGGCGGCTTTTCCTCAGGGATACTCAGGGTAAAAACAGGCTGGGGGCTGCGCTGGAGATAGAGTTCACCGTTGAGCTGACGAACCAGGACGGAGATGAGTTGCAGGCCGAGGCTGTTGGGGGTATCAATGCTTACATCCTCGGGAAAGGGCGGTCCCGTATTGGAGATGGTGAACACGAGAAACCCTTCCTCCTCCGTTAGATTCACGACGAAGGAGTGAGGTCCTTCTGAGGAGAATCCGTACTTGATCGCGTTCGTGGCGAGCTCGTTGAGAATCAAGCCGAGGGGAATTGCCGTGGTGGGGCTCAAGGAAAGATTTTTTATCGTATGCCGAACAGTAACCGGCGGGGAAAGAGGAGAAAAGAGCTGACCCAGCAGGTCGTCGAGATAGGGACCGAAATCTATTCTGGATATATCATCGGAGTGGGCGAGTCGGTCGTGCACGGTTCTGATCGCGTTGATCTGATGCTGAAGATCCGAAAGATCCACAGATTCGTCGAGGGTCCTGCTTTTCAGGCTGATCAGGGAAGAAATTATGGCGAGGTTGTTTTTCAGACGGTGGTTGCTCTCCCTCATGAGAAGGTCCTTCATCGTGAGGGCGTTTTGAATGAACTCCTCCGCCTCCTTGTGGTCCGTCACGTCCAGGACACTACAGATGATTCCGTCAAACTTACCCTCACTGGTAATCGGAAAGATCCATCCCGATTGGATGGCTGATTTTCCAGTGGGAGTGACTACACCGGTTTCGTATTCCAGTGGTTGAAGATCCCTTCGCACACGGTTGTAATAATTACTGAAGTTCTCGATGGTCTTCCTGGGAAAGTCATGCAGAACATTTTTGCCCAGGATCTCCTCCCGGGGCAGGCCGGAGATTCTCTCCATAGCGGGATTGGCAAAAACGATCTCGTCTTTCCAATTGCTCACCCAGATACCTTCATTTAGCTTTTCCAGGATAGTCTCGAAAAAATTCCTCTGTACAAACATTCGGGGGGACTTTACTGTCCGAG
>CAZJIN010000477.1:0-2698 GCA_964545955.1 uncultured Sediminispirochaeta sp. | reverse complement strand
AATCACCCCGGTGGAAGTTCTTTTCGAGGAGGAATTTTTAAAGATTCTCTTTTTTATCCGTATCCCCGTGATGCGGCTTCACTGTCGCTGGACGGGGTTATCCGGACGGGAACACCTCGACTTTTTCAGTGACCCCCTGCCCCCGGGGAGAAGAGACGAGATCGATCCATCAAGGGTAAGGGTATATTATCTCCCCCAGGATCCGCGGAGGTATTTCCTGGAGCTCGATGAAACAAGTTCCTCAGAGGATGCCGGATAGGTTCAGAGGGTGCCTTTCGACTCAGAGGGTGCCTGTCGGTCGGCTTGATTTTATATACAACTTTTCATATATTTGAGCGGGTAATGTACGGATAACATCGATCAGGAGAATTTGAAAAATGAAAATATACGAGGACGGTGACATCTCCGCCGCGACGAACAGCGCCGAAATGGTGGTACTCTACTTTTCCCGCCCCGATTGCGGTGTCTGCGACGCCCTCAGACCGAGGATAGAAGGACTGCTGGAAAAATACCCTGAGGTAGATTCCTGGTTCGTCGACCTGGAAGTACACCCTAAACTTGCGGGGCACTTCTCGATCTTTACTATCCCCGCGGTCGTCCTCTTCGTGCAGGGTCGCGAAACTGTCCGATATGCACGGTATCTCAGTGTCGACGAGGTGGAATATTCCGTCGCCCGGTACTATGAGCTGCTTCAGATCGGCAAAGATGCGGTGTAGATTGCCAAAAGCGTAAGATGTCAGGTGCGGGATTCGCCGACCTGCACTCCGAGACTAGAGCTTCAATCCCGCCATTAGAGTGTAATTCAACGCTCCAAAGCCTTCAGAAGACGAATACGAACCGAACAATTCCTCATCCTCAAGCTTCCCCGAAGTGAGGGAAACCTTAAAATCGAAGGCTCCGTTTGGGCTTGAAAAATAACTGACACCAATTTCCATGTTGTAGGCCAGACCTCCAACAGAATCAACCGAATAATTATCCCACACATCGGTATCAGCCTCAAAACCTAAACTTAGAATACCTATTCCGGCGCCGAAGTATGCGATGAAATCATTCCCAAAGGGCATATAGTATCCGGTGCCGACCACAGCTTCCCAGACCAGCATACTGACCATCGAATCATCTTCAGTAGTAACATCGATATTGTCGGTGGTACCGGCCCCCTCCGCGTAGATATACATGTTTGAATCAAGGGGCCAGAATCCCCTGAGGCGCACCCCGATCCCCCAACGATCAACTTCCGTATCCATGAAATCTGGACTATAATAATCCTCAATCTTCCCCCATAAACTGTCATACGCGGGGCCTATGAATTGGGGTATACCAAAACCCATCATCAACATAGAGGGAACATTTCCCCGGGCAACAGATCCCTGTGTGGAGGGCGCGGTGTTTCCGGAGGGGCTTGTGGGAGAAGAATCTTTTTTTTGCCCATTCTGTGCGGACGGATCTGAAAACAGAAAAACCGTGGAATCCTGTTTGTTCTCGGACTTTTTCTCCGCAGCCTTTCCAGTTTTCGCAAGACTTCCGTTGCCCTCAAGGAGTTTCACCGCCGTGGTTTCCGCCAGGCGGAGCACTACTTCTACACTCCCGCGACTCTCATCCGTAGCCTGTCCTATAATCGTCCCGTTTTTCACATCGATCAATTTCACACTGAGGAAGTAGGTCTGCCCCACCAGGGATACCTTTGCAAGGCAGATCAAATCCGCCCCGAGATACTGGCCTACTTCCCGTACTTCTTCGGTTTTCACCATTCCGGAGAGCTGAAAGTTCTTTTCGCTCAGCACCGATTGTACATCCGTCCGGTCGATCACGGTGTACCCGGTTCTTCTCACAAAAACCTCGATAAGCTTCTCGGTCACCGGGATCTGGACACTACGGTCAACCCCTTCGTCGACGAGAGAATCCAGAACCGCGATCCGTTCCGCCCCTGCGGGTACAAGAATACACATGGATAGTAAAAGTAATATTAGCAGGGTTTTAAATTTCATACCCGCCCCCTGTGAAGATTTCATTATCCTGGGTTATATTAAAAATCGCAGATTTTTAAAAACGCCCGGGCTTCCTACCTTTATAGTACGTTCTCGCCGGGAAGGCAACTGATTTTTTCCAGCCGCCGGTCCCGCGCTCCAATCCTATGCCTTTCCAGCCGCCGGTCCCGCGCCTTTCCCAACAGGGGATTATTCCTTAATCTGTTCGGCCATGTTCTTCGCCAGCTCGTCAAGACGTTGGTAGTCCTCCTCGGAGGGAGTCAGCTTCACTTCCACCGCTTCGGCAACCATGGGCCACTTGTGCTTTTCCACGTACTCCATGATGGTCTTCACCCCGCCTCCGCTCCAGCCGTAGGTACCGAAGACACCGTACACCCTGTTCTTCACACCCTTGTGGGAAAGATTTTTGATCAGGGACTCCATCGGCGGGAAAAGCCCCACGTTGTAGGTACAGCTGCCGAAAATAATCCCCTTGTATTTCCAGATCTCGTTAATAATATAGGAGTCATGGGTGGTGGAGCTGCTCATCACCCGTATATCCTTGACCCCGTATTCTGCAAGCTTCCGGGCCACGTAATCCGCCATCTTTTCCGTATTTCCGTACATTGAACCGAATACTATCACCACACCGGGATCCGCCTCATACTTGCTCCAACGGTCATAACTCTTTATGATCCGCCCGGGATTGCTGCGCCAGACCGGACCGTGGG
>CAZJIN010000476.1:0-2704 GCA_964545955.1 uncultured Sediminispirochaeta sp. | reverse complement strand
CCGATGACGGCGGCGCATGTAAAAGTCAGCATGGAGAAGTTTGAAGCAGCGGTGGCTGCAGCGAAATAAACGAAGTGAAAATGTAAGCGAAGTGAAGTTGTACGGGTCGGGGGAATCCTTCGTGGTTTTCCCGACCTCTCAAGAAAACCGGGGAAGCGGTTTTGCCGCGACCCCGTGATTTTTTACCATAGTTGATGAAGGATGGATGATGGATATTCGCAAACAGTTTCGTGTCGATCTGAAGGAGCATCTGGTACGCTCCGTCTTTTTTTCTTTTGCCTTCCTCTCGGTCTTTACGACATTGGGGATTGTGGTAGTACTTGTGACGGACTCCGCCGAGTTTTTCAGTGATGTCGGTATACTGGAGTTTTTCACCCATCGTCGATGGAGTCCCACTATCAAACCGGTGGAGTTCGGGGTGTTACCGCTTATCAGCGGGACGCTCACCTTTACCATGGTTACCTCTCTGATCGCAATTCCCATCGGACTGCTTGCGGCAATCTATCTCAGTGAATACGCCGACGACCGGGTTAGAACCTGGCTCAAACCCGCCCTGGAAGTGTTGGCGGGAATCCCTACGGTGGTGTACGGGTATTTTGCCCTGGTGTACATCACGCCGATACTCCGCCGGGTTTTTCCGGAGATCAGCACCTTCAACGTGCTGAGTGCATCCATAGTAGTGGCAATAATGATTATTCCCACTATCGCGAGTATCAGTGAAGACGCCATGCGGGCGGTGCCGAACACTCTACGAAACGCCGCTTTCGGACTGGGGGTGACGAAGTTTCAGGTCACCACGACGGTGGTGGTACCGGCGGCCCTCTCGGGGGTTGTCTCCTCCTTTATTCTGGGAATCTCCAGGGCCATCGGTGAGACTATGGCCGTTACCATCGCCGGTGGAAACCTCGCCAGAATCGTGAACTGGGCGAATCCGAAGGAGACCCTGTTCGAACCCGTGCAAACCATGACCTCCGCCATGGTGGAGATCGGAACCAGCGATATCACCGGTAACTCGACGGCATACCGGAGTCTCTTTGCCGTCGGCTTGACCCTCTTTTTCATGACCCTCGTACTTAACCTGATCAGTCAGTATATTAAAAACAGATATCGGGAGAAGTATTGATGTCGAACATAGATGGTTTAATTTACGGAACGGTTGAATCCTTCAGCTCCCCGGGAAGCAGTGACAATATACGGAAGGAGAGGATAAAGGGGATTGTCTTCGAGGTGTTCTGCGTGATCGCGGCACTCTTCGGTATTGTCTCCCTCGCGGCTCTCCTGACCTACGTGCTGTATGAGGCCGCGGGCTGGCTTGACTGGCAATTTCTGGTCAGTACCCCCTCGAGGTTTGCCGAAAAGGCCGGTGTAATGCCCCCTGTACTGGGGTCAACCTTTGTTATCGCCCTGGTGGCGGTTTTTTCCCTGCCCCTCGGAGTTGGTTCAGCTATCTACCTGGAAGAATACTCGAAGCAGAGTTTCTTGAGAAAATTCATTGAGATTAATATATCCAACCTCGCCGGGGTGCCCTCGATCGTATACGGACTACTCGGACTGGGACTCTTTGTTTCGACAATGGGGTTTGAGCACGGGATCGTACTGGTCGGGGCTTTTACCCTGACCCTCCGGGTATTGCCGATCGTCATAGTCTCCTCCCAGGAGGCGATCAAGGCGGTCCCGGATCTGCAGCGCCACGCCGCCCTCGGCCTCGGAGCGACAAAATGGCAGATGATCCGCACGGTGGTCCTGCCCGAGGCGGTTCCGGGAATACTCACGGGAACTATTATCGCGTTGGCAAATGCGATGGGTGAAACTGCTCCGTTGATCATGATCGGAGCGGCCACTACCATGTTTACCCCACCCCACGGAATCATGAGTTCCTTCAGCGCCATGCCCCTGCAAATATTTGCATGGTCTGATTTCCCCCAAGCTGAATTTCAACACGGGGTGACCCCGGCGGCGATTGTGGTGCTGCTTCTCATCATTCTGTCGATGAACGGGGTTGCGATTATACTGCGAAATCGTTTCTACAAAAAAAGGATAAAATCATGATAGAACTCGATAATTCAATTCTAAAACAGCAGAGGAACGGTGAACTCGAGGAGCCGGAAGCGGTTATCGATGTGAAAAACCTCAGTTTCTACTACGGCCGGACCCAGGCGCTCAACGATATCAATATGAGAATCTACAAAAACAGGGTTACCTCGATTATTGGACCGAGCGGATGCGGAAAGTCGACCATGCTGCGATGCTTCAACCGGATGAACGATATGATCGACGGCACCCGGGTTGAAGGGGAGATCCTGCTCAACGAGAAGAACATCTATGAACGGGATGTCGATCCGGTCCGTTTGCGTCGTCACGTGGGAATGGTGTTTCAACAACCGAATCCCTTTCCAAAATCTATTTTTGACAATGTTGCCTACGGACCTATGATGTATGGAACCCGTAACCGCGGAGAGCTGATGGAAATCACGGAGAGGAGTTTGAAAAAAGCCGCCCTCTGGAACGAGGTGAAGGACCGTCTCCACAAGAGCGCTTTTTCCCTCTCCGGTGGACAGCAACAGCGTTTATGCATCGCACGGGCCATTGCCGTGGAACCTGAAGTTCTCCTGATGGACGAGCCGGCTTCAGCCCTGGACCCAATTGCCACCACCTTCATCGAGGATCTGATTGATGAATTGAAAAAAAACTATTCCGTGGTAAT
>CAZJIN010000475.1:0-2716 GCA_964545955.1 uncultured Sediminispirochaeta sp. | reverse complement strand
GAGAGCGCCCCCGAGCTGACGGTGGCCGGAACGACCGGGAAACACGGAACGAACCGGGAGGCGGTGACTCGGTCCAGGCCGGCGGCACATCTGCTGAATTTTCACAGTTGGGGACTGTACCCATCGGGGGACGGAAGGCTCGAACTTTTTGTCCAATCTGATGATCCCCTGGGAATAATGTCCCTGCAGCCGTACGGGGGATTCGATTATCCGGCCAATCGTTATTACACCGGTTTTCGGGGAAGCTATCGGGGTATATTTCCCGTCCTGAGGTACGGGGCCTCCGGGGACGTGTATCACCCCGGAGACCAGGGTAGGGAATTTTACGGGTTCACCGGTTCCCTCGGTCTGGACGCGCCTATCAATTTCAGCAGAGGAACCCGGCAGCGAAGGCTTACCTTTTCCGCGACTTGCTTCCTGCGGGTGGAAGAACCTGATCCTATCGAGCCCGGGGATGAAGAGGAAGCGGTGATGATGCCGATAGCACTGTCGGCGGGATTCTACAATGGGGAGGGGTCCCTTTCTCCCGCGGATTTGGCCCTGGCGCCTTCGCAGTATTCGAGATGGAGCTGGTACGAAGTTCCCCTTAGGGAGGAGTACCGCGGTCGACGTCTGGAGCAACGGGGGTATCTTCTCTTTCCGGGGTTTTTCCGGCACCATATTCTGAAAATGAAACTGGAAGGCAGATGGGAAGGGGGGGCGGAAATACCTCTGAACCTGGTGCCGATTCGCCCCCACGGGTATGCTCCCGAATGGAGCAAGGGGTATACCCTGGCCGGGGTAGCCGGTATTGAATACAGCCTGCCACTGATCGCGCCGGACCTGACCCTTGGAAATTTTTACTATTTGAAAAGGGTGGTGTGTTCCTTTTTTCACCATGCCGGTTATGCCTTCGAAGAGGGGCTGATTATTCCGAGAGGAGGGGAAAATGAGCTATTCCGATCAAGTGGGGTGGAGTTGATATTCCAGCAGAACCTTTTTTCATGGCCGGTCACCTTTGAAGGCGGGGTGCGGTTGATTTACCGGTGGCGAGACCGGGCGGTGCGGGTGGAGGACACGGTTTTTACCCTGGGGATTGAGTGGTAAGGGCCTGAAAAACCCTTCCTGAAACTGTTTTTGGGTAGAAATGACCCTGTGAAGGGAAGGGTTCCGCCGGATCGGGTAATAGTGATACATTTCAAATTTGGACGCGTCCCGGAACTGTATTAAAAAGATGATCTACTGTGAAACAGAATTTTTAAACTTATATATTAAAGAAAGTTATACGAGCGATCTTGAAATAGTCTGGATTTTCGATTGATGTGATCTTTGGCACGGAAGTTGCAAAACAATAGATGGAGCGATGCGCCGTGATGTGTATTCTCCCCGGTCGCGGTATGCGCCGGAATCAGTTGCCCGTAAGGGGGCTGAAAACACGCTTTTTTTAACGAGGTGTTGAGATGAAAGACAGAATTGTGATCGACATCGGACAGATTATGGATGAGATCTTCGAGGCCACCCGTAATCTTGGAAATTCCTTCAATGAGTCCGCTCATGAGAAGAAGGCGGAGGATTTTTTCCGCTGGAATGATCAGACGGACTACTATCCTTCCTACTCCTACCCGCCTATGAACGTGTATCTGACCAGGGACAAGGATATGGTATTCGAGTTCGCCATGGCAGGCTTCCGTGAGAAGGATGTGGACATTCAGTTTCAGGGGGACTACATGATTTTTTCCGCGAAGAGCCCGGAAATGACCCCTGAGGAGAATGTGCGTTACTTCAAACGCCGTTTGAAGTTCAAGGAGATCGACAACCAGCGATATTTTGTCCCCGAGGACAAGTTCGATCGTGAGAACGCGAAGGCGGTCTTCAAGAACGGAATCCTGAAAGTGACGATTCCCCCTAATGAGACTATTGAAACGAAAGAGGGAATTAAGGTAGAAATAGTAAAGGAGGAGGACGAATGATTTTCTGGTTGATCATAGGAGCTGCTTTGGGGTATTTTTTTAAGCCGCAACTGGATGTGCTGGTGGGGAAGGTCATACGGGCCATCCGGGACAATCGAGGTGGTTATAACAATAGAGACGATCGCTTCTAAAGCGCCCGTCTATTACAATATACCCACAGGGGAAGCCGTCGACTGTACGCAGGAGGCGGCTTTTTAGTTATATGCCCGGCAAAGCTGAGCATTCGTCGAAGTGGTTCGTCCGGGTGGATCGTCCGGCGAAGCTGAGGGTTCGCCGAAGTGGATCGTCCGGCGAAGCTGAGGGTCCGGTGACGCGGACAAATCCGGCGGGACTCGTTTTTTTTTCAAATACCTTATCCCCCAGCTTCATCACCTTCTTCAAAAAGGTCCCTGTAACTGCCGGGAGAATAAAAATCAAAGGGGCAGGTTCGAAGGTATTCGTAGGGACCGTTTTTTTTCAGATTGTCCACCAGGAGGGCGATCTGCCTCTGGGATTGAAACCTGCCCACCGCGTCGAGCTTGTGTTGAAGTTCCGCCTCGCGGGCCTGGAGTTCAATATCGGGGGCTTCGCGAAAATTGCGGTAGGCGGCCATCTCGTAGAGGCGGGGAATGCGGTTCATATGCGGCCCCAGCTCCGGCCAGATATCCCCAAGGGCGTGAAAAATGGATGCAAGCACCTCTTGATGCACGACTTTGTGATCGGGGTTGTAGTCGTTTTCACTCATGAGAAAAAGATGGCTCGGCCGATACGCGCGCAGGTGGTAGGTG
>CAZJIN010000474.1:0-2729 GCA_964545955.1 uncultured Sediminispirochaeta sp. | reverse complement strand
CTTTTTTCCAGTTCATCGAGTCCCCGACCATCCACGGCCGAACAGAAGAGTGTGGGATACCCGATTCTCTCATAGTCTTTCACACGATCTATTATCGTCTGAGGTGTTCCGAGGTCCGCCTTGTTAATCGCTATCAGGGTGGGAATATCCGATGCCCCTATCAGTACCCGGTCTATGAAACGAGGCCTGAAAGGCGGATTCCCCACCGACCCGATACAGACCAGCAGGTCTATATTCGCGGCGATTATCTGCCGAGCCTGACGCTTACGATTCCATCGGACCAGGGCATTTTTTCTCGGTAGTAACCTAAGGATCAAGCCTTCGTGTTCGGTATGGGCGTCCACGATGAATTCCACCTCATCACCGGGGGCCAGGGGATTATACGCCGGTTCTTCGCCCCTTAAAATCTTTCCCTTGATCCTGCAGAGGTATCTTTGCCCTCCACTGGTGACCGTAAAGATGTTGTTCACCCCGAAGGCTACCTTTCCTACAAGGGAGTTCACAGTACCCCGCCCCATTCCAGTGCAAACTCTTCGGGAAAACTCCGGTAATGAGCCGAAAGGGTATCATCGGTCACATAGAACACACTTCCCGAGCTACTCTCTCCGTCCTTGGAAACTGACGGTTCCCCGAGAAGCCGGAGGACCTGTCGGCCAACCCCCTCAATGGAATCGATCACCCTTGTACCGTTGCCCATCATATCGGCGAGTTCATCCTGCACAAAAATAAAGTGGGTACATCCCACAACCAGGGTATCAACCCGCAGAGATCGAAAATAGTCGACCGTCGGTTGAAGCACTCTTCTCCGTTCTTCAATGGAACCGGTGTGAAGACGATTTTCCACATACTCAACAATATCGACCCCGGGATACAAGGAAACCTCACACTTGTCTGCGTAGGTGCGTATCAGATTGTCCGTGTAGGGGTCCTCAACGGTTCGCCGCGTGGCGAGCAAACCAATAGAATTTCGCCGGGATATCTCCGCGGCCGGCTTGATCGCCGGGACCACCCCGACAAAGGGGATCCCGTACTGCCGTCTCAATTCTGCCAGCGCCACCACCGAAGCGGTGTTGCAGGCTATGACAATAAGCTTCGGTGAGGTCCTTCGTATGAATCGGCCTACTGTTTCCACGACTATATTCCGTAACCGGGTATCGTCCTTTTCTCCATAGGGAAAATTGGCACTATCCGCGAGATAGACGAACCTCTCCCGGGGAAGACGTTCCATTATCCACTTCAAGTAGGGCAACCCACCGATTCCCGAGTCAAAAACTGCTATGGGGGCTTCGTTCCTGATTTTATTCTCTTCCCTTCGATTGATTTTCCATTTATTATCCTAGTTTCACGTTTTTCGAACAACCCCCGTTTATTACGTATTGACAACAATCCTAATGTGAATACTCTATTATATATGTTTCTCTTTAAGAAATGTAGTCGTGAAAACTGCGATATGTACGCCATAGAGGGTGAAGAGTTCTGTCTTCAACATGCCGATGACGCGGAGGAATGTACCCGGCGGATCATTCAAAAAATCAAAGAAAGCAATTACTTGAAAGATCTCAATGCTTCTTCCATTATTGTGGAAGATGAGAAGTTTAACGATCGGATCTTCAAGGTGTGCAATTTTTCAGAAAGTACCTTTAAGAATATTGATTTTTCACAATGCAATATTGAGCTTTCATTTTTTCATTTCTCCCATTTTGAAAACTGCAACTTTTCCCAATCGAACATCAAATATACGGTATTCGCGGGAAGCACTTTCGAAAACTGTACATTTTCACAATCGGATATCGTGCACACCAACTTTCTTGGAGTACACGCGATAAAATGCGATTTTAACGATTCCGATCTTTATTATTCCAACTTTACCGGTTCATACCTCACCAGCGTGTCCTTCGTAGACTGCAACCTCAAGAAAGCGGATTTCGTCAACAGCGAGAGAGAGGAGGTGAGTTTCAAATATTCAAACTATGAAGAAGCCCGATTTGAACAGGATACGCTGATATGAAGCTCTACTTTCACTTCGCCGTAGTCGGATTCGCCAACACCTACCTCATCGGCCCTCCCGAGGGAGGAGAAGCCATACTCGTTGATCCCGGGATAATGGATACCAAGCTTCTGTCCCTGATAGAAGGGAACAAATATTACGTGAAGAGTATCCTGGTCACCCACAATCACGAGTCCCATATCAAAGGAATCAGGACTCTTAAAAAAATCTATGATGCGGATATTTACTGTTTCAGTCCCTACGTCTTGGAATTCCCCACTATTCCCCTCAAGGGGGGGGATCACTTCACCTGTGCGTCGGGCATTTCCGTTGAAGTCATAGAGGTACCGGGACATTCCGCCGATTCGCTGGTCTACCATATCGGTGGAATGATCTTCACAGGAGATGTGCTCGCCGCAGGACGCGTGGGGAATACCAAAAACAGCTTTAACCGGGCGATCCTCCTTCATGAAATTCGTGAAAAGCTCTTCACCCTTCCCGCTTCAACCCTTGTTCTCCCCGGTCACGGCCCCCCGTCTACCCTTAAAGCTGAAAAAATGTTCAATCCCGACCTCAAGCTCCTGAAATCATAGGCGCAATTCATTTAGGGCCTTCTTGAAGTGCCCCGGTAGGGGCGCACGGAATACCCTCGGCTTCTCTTCTTCGGGTAATCGAATCTTAATTCTTCGGGCATGCAGAAGCAGTCTGTAATTTCCCGCTCCACCTCCTCGTCCGTAAATAG
>CAZJIN010000473.1:0-2737 GCA_964545955.1 uncultured Sediminispirochaeta sp. | reverse complement strand
GGACACTCGGCATCGGTCCTCGGTATCTACCGCATCGCGAATTCCGCCGACGGCGGCTTTGACTCTTCATCGTTGCAGGGGGGAATAATCCTATCCGGCACGGGGGTTCTGTGCGCGTCGCTTTCCGCGTTGCTTATTGAGTATTTTTTGCCCCCTCCCCGGGGGAAGAGGGCTTCACGAGAATAAACTCCACCCTCCGGTTTTTCCATCGATTGAGACTGTCGGAAAAAGGAACGAGGGGTGACCGTGCACCAAGACCGCTGACGGAGATCCTGTCCGGTCGGATGCCGAGTTCCACGAGGGCCTCTTTGACCGATTGTGCCCGTTCTCGAGAGAGGGGAATCAGCACTTCCTCCTGTTCCCGTTCCGCCATATCGGGATCGGCGTAATGCTCCATGTTCGCGTGACCCTCTATCAGGATCGAATACTCGGGGAAGGCAGAGAAAATCACGGAGAGCCTCTGCAGGACCTCCCGGTTTTTTTCAATATCCTTCTCCTCGGAGAGGAGGGCAAAATCGGCGCTCTCGGCGGGAAAAGTGATATGGGGGATCCGAATTTTCAGTTTTCCATCTTCCCGAATTATGAGAATATCGATGAGAACAGCTTCCCTGTGAAGTTCCGTTCTTCCCAGGACGTCGGTCACGGAGAATTCAACGGTGTAGGTACCGGCGGAAGAGACCAGTTCCCCCTCTTCGGAACGTCCGTTCCAGGTGATGGGGTCGGGGGGGGCGTTCTTTCCGGTTTTTTTAAAAAAAAGGGTATTCCTCTGATCATAGACACGCATAGTCCAGGAGTCGATTGCCTCGGCGTGCTTCGTTGTGATACTCAGGCGGAGGGTGTCTCCCCGCCCGTCTCCGTCCGGGGAAAAAAGGTACGGCGTGAGCGAAAGCCTGGTGTTGAGTCGGTCCAGGGGGAGCATTACGGGATGGGCCTTTTCGATTCCGAAGCCTATCGAAAACACGGGTCCTTCGGGAAGTTCCGCTCCGCGAGAACCGAGGGGAAGGCCGACTCCCGTATGGAGTCGGAGAAAATTTCTCGAATGGAGATGAATCCGCATGGTGGTTTCCAGGATGAGCTCCGTGAAGATGTCACCGGAACCTTCATATACCGGTATGGACAGATTGATCCCGGCGGCGGGAACGAAGCCGAAGAGTTTCGCGAGGGTGAGGTGATACCCGAAGCCCGTACCGACGCTGAACATCCCCCCGGGGGGCTTCCCGGTTTTTTCCATATAGCGGTACCCGCCCGATAGCAGCAGTTCACCCCTTTTTATCCCCATCGGTGATATGGAAAGACCTCCGATGAACTCTCCCCCCGTTCCTTCGTCTCCGGGAATCTTCAGGAAGGAGCTGCGGGCGAAGGCTTCGAAAGAGAGGGTCTTCCAGGGGTACACGGGGGAGGTTTTCTCTTCTCCGGTGCACGGTTCTATCAAAACTAAACCGCACATCACCACCGCCGCGATGATGCTTCGAATTCGCCCTGCGGGGGAGCTGATCACAGGGGAGCTGATCACAGGGAAACTCCAAAAAAGATTCCGGCTGCCAGGCCCCTGTTGCTCCGCCACGAAATCAATGCGCTGGATCGATAGGTACCGACCCGCCAGGTGAGGCCGGAAAACAGGGAGATTTCCAGTGGTGAGGGAGACACATCGTCCGTTCCTCCCGATACGATCAATCTACTGTTCTCGGCGACCAGTCCGGAGAGATAGCCGAGGAGAACGACTTCATCGTTTGAGGACAGTTCCAATTGTGAGCTCCCCGTCACGAGCTCTCCCGTTGCACCGACGGTCAAGGTGAGAAAATCAACAAGTTTGATACCGGTGGACAGCCCCGCGGAGAGGGAATACACCCCTGTCTCAAAGACCGCCGTTATTTCCGGTTCAACCTGTACCGCCACACTCTGTGGCAGAAATGGTCCGTCCCCGTCGGGATCCACGGTAAATGATTCAGTGATGGTCCCGGGTGAGAAGGGGGCGGTCACACGATTGTGGAGCAGGGAAGCTCCAATCGTCAGATCGATACCGCCAAATTCTACAAATGTCCCCGCGCGTCGCGCCGGAAGCACCGGATACCCCGCGGAAGCGAGGAGTCCGTATCCCGTCAATTCATACTCATCCTTCGATACGGTGAGATAACCGATTCCCGTGGTGAACCTGAGTTCTGGAATGAGCTTGTCCGCGGGAAAGCTAAAAAAACAGACCAGCGGCCGTATTCCCGCTCCCGCGTAGATGTCGTCGGTCTCTTCGAGTGCTTCGATCCTCTTTTCCATAGTTTCCGGATTGAAGCTCTCCGATGCGATTCCGACACTGCTCCCAATATCGAGACTGTATTCACCTTCGGTACCGCTGCTCCTGCCGGGTCGGAGAGAGTCCGCCGCCGCATGGGCGTCGACGCATGCCCTGAGGAGTCCTGGTTTTTCAAGAATGGCGTTTACAAAATCGGCGAGTTCCCCCGCGGCGGCATTGATCTCCGCTCCCACCGTGGCTTCAAGTTCCGCCATTCCATCCTGGAGCTCCGGTGGTTCTATCTCCACCCGTACTTCAGCCCAGAGAGGAACAAGAGTCGTCATCATGAGTAAAACCGCCGAGATCGCTCCTCGGAGCTTGAAAAAAACCATTTTTGTACGCTCTTTTCGGCAAAACATTGAAAACCACCACCCGCAATGGTACAATTAATTCGGTAAAGCTTCTGTAAGTATAGTAGAATCATCTTGAAAAAAAAACGGTCCGGGGAGAGCG
>CAZJIN010000472.1:0-2754 GCA_964545955.1 uncultured Sediminispirochaeta sp. | reverse complement strand
TCGTGCGCCCCGATACGGACCTCCAGCACCGCGGCAACGATATTCCAGGCCGATGCCATCATACCTGAGAGGATAAAAATCAGTACCAGGGAGAGATAGGGCGGCAGGTTGACGGTGAGACCCAGCCATGTGGCCGCCATGGCACCGATGTAGTACTGTCCCTCGGCACCGATGTTGAAAAGCCCCGCGTGAAAGGCCAGGGCCACCGAAAGCCCCGTAAACAGAAGTGGTGCCGCGTTCAGCACCGAAATATGCCAGTTCCTGACGAAAGCACCATAAAACAAAGCCTTGTAGGCTGTTATCGGATCGTAGCCACTGACTATCATAACCACCGCGCCGATCAGTATGGCCAGGATAATTCCGATCACCGGTACCATCAGACGTTTTGCCCCGCCGATCAGCAGTTCCACCACCGCCTGCCGTCCCTCCATGTACCATTGAAAAAGTACATACAGGACAACCGCCGCCAGCAGAAAGACCAAGCCGATGAAAGAACTTCCCATGTAGAGAGTAGTGCCGATAATTCCAAGGATGATCACAATGGTGAGCAAAAGATTTTTGAATTTTTTCACTTCCATCGACTGCTACTCCTTTCCGCCGGTCATAAAAAAGCCGACCTCTTTGTCGCTGGTCTCCTCAGGTTTGAACTCCTTTACGATTTTCCCCTCATAAAGAACCAGGATCCGGTCGGAAAGGGCAAAAATTTCCTCAAGCTCCAGTGAAATCAGAAGAATCGCGACGTTTTGTTCACGCATTGCCAGGATCTGCGAATGGATATACTCTATCGCACCGACATCCAGCCCCCTGGTCGGTTGAGAGACCAGCAGAAAAGTAGGCTCCCGGGAAAACTCACGCGCCAGGATCACCTTCTGCTGGTTGCCCCCCGAGAGTTTTCCGGCTACGTACTGCACATCGGGGGTACGAATATCGTAACTCTTCGAAAGCTCCTCGGCATGGGAGTTGATGTAGTCATAATTGAGCTTTATCCCCTTCGAATAGGGCGCGCGATCATGATACCCCATCATTATATTTTCACCGATGGTCATCGAAAGGATCAGCCCGAACCGCTGGCGATCCGAAGGGACATATGAAATACTGCGGTTGATCCGCTGTTTCGTGTTCAACCTTGCTATATCTTCACCGTGATGGCTGATTATTCCCGCATCCACCGGCAGGAGCCCCATAATCGCCTCGGCCAGTTCCGCCTGCCCGTTTCCATCGACCCCCGCTATCCCGACGATCTCCCCCGGTTTCACCTCCAGGGACAGCCCGTTCACCGCGGGGAAGTTCTTTGAGTTCAGCACCCGCAGGTCTTCGACCTGAAAAATCGAAGTGTCCCCCGCCTTTTTATCCTTTCGCTCCACAGTCAGAACCACGTCCCGGCCCACCATCAGGTTGGCCAGCTCAGCGGTGGTTGTATCCGCGGTCACCCGTTCTCCCACGACCTCTCCCCCGCGCAGAATATACACACGGTCGGAAATCGCCTTCACCTCTTCCAGCTTGTGGGTGATAATGATGATCGAGACCCCGCTCTTGCGCAACCCGTCGATCACCTCGAAGAGTTCATCCACCTCCTGAGGGGTGAGGACCGCTGTCGGCTCATCAAGAATCAGAATCTCAGCATGTCGATAGAGGGCCTTGAGGATCTCTACCCGCTGCTGCACCCCCACCGAAAGGGTCTCCACGGGAGCGTCGGGATCGATGTGAAGTCCATATTTTTTAGAAAGGTCCACCACCTCCTTCCGAGCCTGCCGGTAATCTATCGTACCGGCTTTTCCCGGTTCGGAGCCGAGGATGATATTCTCGGTCACGGTAAAAGGATCAAGCAACATAAAGTGCTGGTGCACCATCCCGAGACCAAGATCAATGGCGTCCCGGGGAGAATTAAAACTTACCTTCTCACCGTGCAGAAGAATCTCCCCCGACGTCGGGCTGTACAGACCGTAGAGGACATTCATCAGGGTGGATTTGCCCGCGCCATTCTCGCCAAGCAGGGACAGTATTTCACCCCTGTGGAGTTTAATGTTGATGTCCTTGTTCGCCAGGACCCGGGGAAACTGTTTTACAATATCTCGGGTTTCGAGAATAACCTCTCCGTCATGTTTTCCACTCATAGCAATCCTTTTGCAGATAAGTCAGGCGCTTTTATAAAGCGATTTTATTGAAAATCGAAGACCCTAACCGAAAGCCGTATCCGAAGACCGTGTTCTAAGTATACTCAAACCCAGTGTAAAGTCCACAATACTCCAGTGGTATTCTACTGTCAAGGAAAAGAGATTTAAACCGTCAATACGCGCGATATCACATCCGGGGCCTCTTCCGCTGCCCCTGAGTTCACCCTGTCCGCAATTTTCTTCAACTACCCCTAGGGCTTCCGAAAACTATCGCCGGGATGCTGTAGCTCTTCGACGACCGCAAGCCCCGGGGGAGTGTCTGGAGCACGTCGATGGTCTGTATCCCGTGGAGTTCCGGCTTTTCCAGGCCGTTGCCGCAACCGCGGCTCTCCAGTATTGCCCGGGCCGCCGACAGACCGCTGTGAATTGCCGGGGCGATCCCCTCCCCCATATCGAGGGTGGCAAGTCCCGCGGCATCCCCGATGAGCCAGGCGGCGGGTGATGGTTCGCCGGGGAGGCTGATACCGGAGGGCGCCGTCCTGATCCCCTTCTCCCCGAGCAGGTAGTTGTGCCCCCTTGGTGAAAAAGTGTGTCCCCGGACCAGGTTTTCTCTCCGCAACTTTTGAACGAACAGATCCCA
>CAZJIN010000471.1:0-2755 GCA_964545955.1 uncultured Sediminispirochaeta sp. | reverse complement strand
AAAACCCTCGATCGGATCCTCGAAGAAGCCCTGGGCGGAGACGGGGATCTCCTGAAGGGGATGAAGCGAATCCTGCCGAAGCTCTCCAGACGGGCAAAGGATGGAGCGGAAGGCTTCTGTGGGTTCTTCGAAAGACTGGAGGAGGTCCTCGAAAAAAAGGGACTGGTCGAATTCATAAAATCGGCCGTTCGTAGGTCGGGGCTTCTCGAATACCACCGGAAACAGGATGAAGTGGCTCTTACCCAGAAGGTGAATAATATAGAGGAGCTTGTCAGTGCCGCCGCGGAGTATCCCCGCGGAAGGGAGGGGCTTATCGGTCTGCTCGAGGATCTCGAGCTGGACAGGTCGAGAATCGCGGGTGAAGATCCGGCCCTGCGACCGGGGGTTACTCTGATCACCATGCACAACACGAAGGGTCTGGAGTTTGAACGGGTTATCATCACGGGAATGGAGGAGGGGCTTTTCCCGAGCAGACCGGAGGAGAGTGATGATGATCTTGAAGAGGAGCGGCGCATCTTCTACGTGAGCATCACCCGCGCGAAAAAAGAACTTTATTTTACATCCTGTCGACAGAGGGTTATCTGGGGGCGGGTGAACGTGCAGCAGCCTTCCCGTTTCCTCGCGGAGCTGCCGGCCGATGAGGTCGACATCAACCCCCGCTATTCCCTGCCGGCTCTTAATCCCCTCTCCCCTTCGGAGGGTGACGAAGGGGGATCATGGAAAAAGGGGACCCGGGTCTACCACGATGACTACGGTCCCGGCGTAGTCTGGAAAAGTGAGATAAAAAATGAGGATGAAGTTGTGTATGTCCGTTTTGAGACAGGACAGACCGCCAGGTTTATCACAAAATATTCTTCCCTGGAGGTGATCGCAGATGACTTGGGATGAACAGGGGCGAAGGGATGAAAATCCGGGAATTCCGGAGATCCGTCGTGCCAGGGGGTATCGTCTATATGACGCCCGTGGGAATCGTTATATAGACTTCTACCAGAATGCCGGCGCGGCGATGAACGGACACCGTCCTGACGGTGCTCTGCGGGCCTTCAAAGCCACCGCGGCAAGGGGGCTTTGGGCGGAGTATCCCACCGTGTGGAAGGGCAGACTGGAAAGGCAGATCCGGCAGCTTTTTCCCTTCGTGGAACGTGTGTTTACCTTTCCCAACCTTGAATTGGCCTTGAGCGCCCTGTCTGATTACTTCAAACGGCCCGTGCGAATCCTGGAAACTCCCGGTGCATATCGGGAATCAATAGATATGGAGGGGCTTGAAGACCTCGGAATCATACGATGGAGACCCTTCGCCATGAACCAGGGGGAACTGCGGCAGCTTACCGAGGGAAAGTTCGGTGAGGTTTTTATTCCAGCGGTTTCTTTTCCCGGAAACTTTCTCCCGGTACCGATCTGCAGAATTCGAGGTGGCAGTTTTGAGCCCCTTGCCTCCCGCGATGTGTCGTATTTCGGGAGAGGTGGAACCAGTCCTGTACTTGAAGCGTTGCTTGTAAAAGCCGTGGCTCAAACCCGCGAGCTCGTGGCGAACCCGCAACCGGAGCTCTGGAAGCAGTTTGATCTTCCCGGCATTGAACGGACCGGTCCTTTTCTCCGCTTTTGTATGGACAGACTGGAGTACGCGGGGTTTTTTACCGAACTCTTAAAACATGGGATCCTTCTTCCGCCACCAACCCACGGGGTGCGGATGCCGGCGATTGTGCCCGGGGAATACGACCCGGGAGAAGTGGCCCCATTGATCGATGAAATGAGGAGACGATATGGAAACGGCTGAACTCCTGGGTATAATAATTCGCCTGATCGTCGGTGCGATAACCACCTTTCTGGCAATTCTTCTCTGGGCGAAAACCAGGGACACCGCATGGATGCTGCTGATAATGGGGGTGATCGTGGAGTACGGGGAGATTGTCTACACCACCCTGAAGTTGTTCGGAGTGGTCCCCGCTGAGGTGTATCTGATTCCAGAGATTCTGCAGGTGGACGTGATCCTGCAGAACCTTCCTCTGGTACTTTTCGGTGCGGGGTTTTTTCTCATGCTCCTGCGCAGCAGACATGAATGACCGAAGATCCCTTGACCGGTTTGAAAATCTGGATATGATAGGGAATTGCTGAAGTGAAAAAGAAGGAGTAGGACAATGATGGCATTGATAGTGGGTGTAGTACTCTTAGGGCTGACCGTTTTTTCCGTACTGCCCGCGGGATTGGGTTTGAACTGGTGGCCTTATGTGGCTGAATTTTTAAAAGGCGGAATACCCGTCCTGACCCTTTTGATCGGCCTGGTCGCGGTGCTTATTGGGATCGCGGATATCCGGGACAGGATTGAGGAGAAACGAGAGAATACGGATGAAAATCCGGAGGAAGAGGAGAATTCCGAGAAATCCTTATCTGATGATAGTTAAGGGAGTTATTATACTTATTCAGAATTGCTTTGAGTTGACTGTCCGTATTGACATTACTCTCTAAATATGGAAAAATGCTCACCACTTGTCGGAATGGTAATTCTCAGTTTGAAGGGGTTGTTTTCTTCATTTGAGAATTAATTGTATCGGAAGTTACAAATACTGCTTACGTATATAGATGTAGAGGAACTGATATGAAGACAATTTATGTGAAACCGAAGGACCTGCAACGGAAATGGTATGTCGTGGATGTGGAGGGGAAGGGATTAGGCCGTGCGGCCGTGAAGATAGCCTCCATACTACGAGGGAAACACAAGCCCGAATATGTACCGCACCAGGAGATTGGTGATTAT
>CAZJIN010000470.1:0-2761 GCA_964545955.1 uncultured Sediminispirochaeta sp. | reverse complement strand
GAAAAGTGGGCACATGGTCTCTTCTCGGCCGGCAGGATATACCGGTTGTCTGGTTTTTCCATATTCTGTATCATATCAGGGGAGGGGAAAACTCGTATGCGAAAAATCTCTATCAGTCTCGTGGTGCTCTTTCTCTTTTCCGCGGTCTCCGGTCCGGTTTTTTCCCATCCCCACATGTTCATCGATGCGGAGATCACCTTTCTGTTCGGGCCATCCGAACTCAAAGGCTTCTGGGTGGAGTGGTATTTCGATGAAATGTTCACCGCCTCCATTCGGCTCGATTATGACTTTGACAGGAGCGGGAGTATCGACGCTCGGGAGGCCCGTGAGATTCGGGACAATGCCTTTGTAAACCTGCGGCACTATAACTATTTTATAAGTCTTTATCATGAAGGAGGGATTCACAAGGTTTCGGAAGTAGAAAATTTTTCCGCTCGTCTGAATGCCGATCGTCTGGTCTATCGTTTTTTTGTGCCCTATGAATTGAAGGTCTCTGATCCTCGACAGAACCTTAAGCTTGTCATATTTGACGATACTTTTTTCTGTGACATCGTGTACCTCCCGGAGGATCCGATCCATATTGAAGGAGCCGGGGCGATTGAGGTAGAGTCGGAAATCCTGATCAACCGGGACCGGGGAGTTGTTTACAATCCCGTCGGCGGCTTTGGTTACACCAACACCGCGGGAAACAACGTGGTGGGGGATCAGGCCTTCCCCTACGAGCTAAACCTCAGTTTCTGGAAAAAATGAAATCCTCCATTTTTCGTTCCTTCGGAACGGTGCTTTTTTTCCTGCTGGTCTGTACCTCGGTGATGGGTCAGCAGAATCCCTTTCTTTCGGGAAGTTCCTCTGAGTCGCCCTCCTCCGAGGAAGCTCCGGCTCCTGCAGGAGAATCCGACGATGAGGCCCGGGAAACCAAAAGGGACACCTCAAGTGCGCCGGAAAAAACCGCCCGCCCCGGAGGAGCACAGGGCCCCCTGCGGCAACACATTACATCTCTACAGCGGGTACTCTATTCCCACATCGCCGGGCTAATGAACGACCTCAAGTCTTCGGGGAAGGATCCCCGTTTTCTATTGATGCTCCTCCTCGGTGCTTGTGTCTACGGCATGCTCCACGCCCTCGGTCCGGGGCATCGCAAGACCGTGATTTTTTCCTATTTCCTCGCTGAAGACGCCCAACTTCTCCGGGGAATCCTCGCCGGGGTCGCCATGGCTCTCCTTCACGGGACGGCCGCCGTCGGCATCATCCTACCCCTTTATTACCTCGTGAAGGGCTCTCTGCTCGTCACCTTCAACTCCGTAAGCCGCTACATAGAACTGGGGACCTTTCTCTTCATTGCCCTCTTCGGAGCGGTGATGTTTCTGCTACATCTCTTTCCATATTTGAAAAAAAACAGGAGCGACGCCCATGAGATGAGGGGGGCCAAATCGGCGAAATCCCCCCGGCGGTCCCACGGCTTACTTCTTCTGATTGTGGGTTCGGGTCTTGTTCCCTGCCCGGGGGCGGCGATGATTCTCATGTTTGCCCTCTCCCTCGATATGGTTTCCACGGGTCTGCTTGCCGTTGCCGCCATGTCTATTGGAATGGCGATCACCCTCAGTCTCGTGGCGATAATAAGCCTGGGGGCCCGGGGAGGTCTGGATCGCGGTACCCGGCGAAACCGGAATGTTGCCGCCATTGTACATTTGGTACTCGAACTGGGAGGCTACGGTTTGATCACGGTATTCGGCCTGGTGATGGCGGTGGCTTTGTGGCCTTAGATGTTGAATTAAGCTTCCCGAGGTGGGAGGATTCTTTTATTTCTAAAGTGAAATCGCCTGGGTAAAACGGTTCATTACTTGATGAACGAGCAAGAACTATTGGTGAAAAGGCTACTTGTCCTAAAGCGAAGTGCAACCAGGACTATCGGTTCCCACTGATTGCATCCGCCTGTTCCGTCTAGAGCCGTAACCGTCTCATTCCAGTCTGATTTTACTCCCGTCGTCAAAAAACAGGAAACCCCCTTCTCCGGTCTCCTCAAAATCGACGGGAATCAAGCCTGCTTCACGGCTCGCCGAGAACTCACTGTGCTCATTCACTTCAGGGTAGGGCAGTCGAAACAGGGCATACTCCGTCTCCACCCGCCCCCCTACCTCCGCCGGAGTCTGAAAAGCGACGCACCACCGTCCGTCCTCGCTTACCAGATAGGGATCGTACAGATACTCCCTGTCCCTGTAGAGGGTTCGTCGGTATCGATCCGGGGTGTCGTAATGGATAGCCCCCGGAGTACCGATATCGTCGGTGTAGACCTCTGTAGCCGTGAACCCTTTGTCGGAAAAAACACGTAATTCCGTCAGACAGGTATCGTTCCACGCGCTTCCCCGATAGACGTCGGTGATTTCGATTCTCAAGAGAAAATCCCTGCGTTCCTCGGCTTCGGGCAGATCGTTGTTTTTTGCAAAATCCAGGAATTCTTCCGTGCTGACAGAGGTCTTTTCGTCGATAGTGCTCCAGTTGAAGGGAAGCGGTTCTTTCCTCAGCTCCATGGTATCCTCAAGGACCATAGAGCGACCTTCGGTTATGGGCGCGATTACATACATGGGGCCGATTTCCGTGACCATCCCCGCCGGGAGGATGGCGCACCAGATCGACACTTCCACGGATTTGACCCGGTTGTTTTTCTGAAATAGATTTTCCGTCCTGGCAAAGCCGTTTCTCAACACCAGGGTATCCGCCCCGTGGTCCACCTTGATCCACAACACCTCTCCTACTCCGGTCC
>CAZJIN010000469.1:0-2768 GCA_964545955.1 uncultured Sediminispirochaeta sp. | reverse complement strand
GAGGGCAGGAGTTTTTTGCACTATTTCACCCAGGTGTTCACCCCTTTTTACCTTGAGGCCTTTTCCGCGAGCTTCGCGGCGGTGATTATCGCTCTTGCCTACCCGCGGTACGGGCTTCTTTCGGTGTTCTTTTTCTTTACACCTATTCTGGTGGCGAGGATCACCATGCTTGATAAAGCCAGGGGCTTATGAGCAAGGGTGTTTTTATTGTACTTCTGGCGCTGTACAGCTCTCTCCCGGCACTGTTTACCGGGGTCGTCGCGGGCCGGAGCATTGAGGGGCTCATTCTCTTTGGGGTACAGCTCATCGCGGCAGGATTGCTCTTCAAAATACGGAAGAGGAGGCAGACCTTTGCCGCGGCGGTGGTTTTTTTTCTCTTGCTGCTTCTCAGCGGACTTTCCCTCGGATATCTCGTTCATCCATTTTTTTATATCCTCCTCCTTCTCTATCCAGGGCCAATCCTCGCGCTCAGCTACAGTCTCGTGTATCGCTTTTCCAGACGTCAGGATTTTTCCCGCCTCGCCCACGGTATCAACCTGATTCTTCTCCTGCTACTTTCCTATTCCATCATGCTGCTGGTTCTGAAACTCCACTGGATACTTGTCTCCCCGGAGTTTTTTATCGGGATGGATCTGGCGGTGAATATCTATGAAAGCCTGAACTACCTTCCAGCCCTTTATATACTATTTCTACTGCGAAACAGCGCCGACAATACCCTCAAGGTGGTCGGGGGGACTTTCCTGTTCAGAAATGAAAGCATCGATGTTTCTCTCAATCCCCGGGAGCACTACATCCTCTCCTTCCTTCTGAAGAGCCCCTCCCGATCCATCCGTTGCAGGGACCTCCTGTTGTATTATCAACAGAACGGAGGTGATGAAAAATTTACCTGTGAGGAGATTGAAAACTGCAGGGCTTCCCGATGTCCGGGCTACTCCATCGCCTACAGGAATATCAGCTCCCTTGGGAAAAAGCTGGAAAGCCTCGGTGTCGGGAGTATACTGCCCCCGGAGAACAAACGGGATATTGTGAAAAAAGGATGGAAGCTCTCCCTGTTTTCCGGAGTTCGGGTGAAGTTTTCAAAAAGCCCTCGTACGAGGCAGGTATACCTCGGGGAAAAACCTTCGGAGGCGGCTTTCGTCTTGCTTTCGGAAGGATTCGGTGGCAAATCGTTCCTGCGAGAAGTTCTCCATGAGAAATCACCCTTTCTCCTCGCGATGCTCCTGGCGGTCCTCGGGACTTCTCTCTTTACGGTGCAAGTCGCTTCCGATTCCGGTACGTTATTTACGCCCGGAGTGCCCCGTTTTTTCGACTTCACCTCCGGCATTATTCTCCCTGCGATTTTTGTGGTAGAGGTGGGGCTCCTGATCTTGTCGACCCTGCTGTTTCGGCGGAAAGCCTTCGACGGCCGGTCGGCTTTTATTGTTCCGGGGGTGTTGATTTTTTTCTCCCTTGCCCTGAGCCCGGTGATGGGGGAGCCCGCCGCCTTCTTTCTGGCCTTGAGGAACATGGTCCTTCTGGCCGTCCTCTTTCTGCTTATACACACCGGAATGGAGCCCAAGCTTCAACCGGAGGGCTATCGGGAGCGGGTATCGGGAATCCTGTTCTGGCTGATCTGGTCCTATATGGTCACCTTTACCGTCTTTGATGAACCGGTCTTTATCTCAGGAACTTTCCTTATCGGGGTGGAATTGTACGATGCGATATTTATGGTCACCGATCGTCTATTGCTGACCATTCTCTTTATATTGTCCGTGGCGTTCTACTCCCTGCCGGGAAGGATCCTGGAAGTCCGCGGGGGGGATCTTTTTTTTCAAAAAATGGCGATCGACGGCAAGCTATCCCTGATCAATACACAGCTTCTCAGGGAATTTCTCATCAGTCCCGAAGGAATCTTGTACTGCAGGGAAATCCTGAAAAAACTCGAACCGGAGAAAGCTGGAGTTTGTGACACCGGCTGCAAACCGAGTGTCTGTAGGTATTATCAGAAGATCTACAAGCGTATTCGGGAGATCAGAGAATTCATGGAAACCGCGGGGATCGGCACCATAGTCAGTCCCGACCGTTTTTCCGCGGTCCATGAGGAGGGCTGGAAACTATCCCTCTACGAGGATGTGAGAATATTCATAGCACCCCTTCGCGCTTGATCTCTCCATTCTGCGGTGGTGTCGTCTATCCTTCGGGATTTTAAATATCGATCTGATGCATACCATCAGCTACAAGGGGATGGGTATAATCCTGCCGGGCAGCGCGGACCCTCCCACTCAACTGTGGATCATCGCGCGGTACATCGAGGGCGCGGCTTTATTGACGGCACCGGTTTTCTTGAAAAAAAGCTCCCCGAGATTCCCGCCCTCATGGCTTCGGTCGGGCTGGTGGTGCTTGCCCTGTACTCGGTGTTCCGGGGGGATTTCTTTTCGGTGTGTGACGCAGAGGGGATCGGTCTGACCCGATTCAAGATCTTCAGCGAGTACCTGATTTCCCTTATGGTCCTCCTCGCGATAGTACGGCTGTACCGGACACGAGACATAATGAACCGGCGGATGTACGGCTATATGCTGGCTTCCATGGTTTTTACCATAATGGCGGAACTCTCGGCCACGGCTCCGCAAAGATCGAATATTCTCCAGAACAACGCCAGGATGATGGAGTAATGTATCCTGATATATTTTAGTAAGGACTGAGATGAAGAAAAAGTGGTGGAAAGAAGGGGTGGGTTAGCCAGGGGAAAGCCGGAAAGAGGAGAAAGTGGTATTACATTTACGCATTCG
>CAZJIN010000468.1:0-2769 GCA_964545955.1 uncultured Sediminispirochaeta sp. | reverse complement strand
CCTTCATAACTCCTATCTCCCGGTAGTCCTCTTCGATAGCCGCAAGGACGATAAAGCGTAGACAGAGAAGGGCAATAACCATCAGTACCAGGCTCAGAAGAATGACCACTCCCGCCGCGATGCCGTCGGTGAGGGCGTTGAAGATCTTGAAGATGGCAATGTCCACGGCCGGGCCCTTGTCCGGAAGCCCCGAAGCGGAATAGAGGCTGCTGAAATCCCCCACCTTATCGGGGTCGCTCAGACGGAACTCGATGAGGTACTCCCTGTCGTGGAAACCTTCCGACAACCTCTCGAAATCTACGGGGTTCACAAGGAAACGCTTGGAATGCACCAGGGCGGGATTCATCTGGGCGTCCCTGGTGAAACCCGCGACGGTAAAACTCATCTCCAGGGAATCACCGGCCACCCGGACCTGGTCGCCCCGTTTCAGTTCGTTTTTCTGCATAAAGTAAACGGGAATACCTATTTCACCGGGGGCGATCTCCTGTTTCCTGTTCTCGCTATCCAGAAGAAAATCGAAACCTTCGTTCTGGGTGACAAAGCTGATATCCATGACCGTCTCTTCCTCCGCCTCAGTACTTCCACCGAGGAAGAGGGCCGATCCGTCGATGTTGATCATCTCCACGGTCTGTTGCTTCTCTACAAGCTCCTGCGCCGCGGACCAGCGGTCAATCTCGCCCTGATCGAGCTCTCCCGCGTGCATTTGTACAAAATGGGGGGACCGGGCATCCTCAAAGAGGGCGTTCAGGGAATTGCTCAATTCAACCACCAGGTTCGAGCCTGTCGCGAGGAGCAGGGCCGAAAGCATGATGAATGAAAAGACCACCAGGGATATACTCTTCCTTCGGGAAAAGTCCTTCTTAATCATTTTAAGCGTCAGCATGCAGGGTAACTCCTTTTGGTGAAACAGGGACCGGTCTACCGGTATCGATTGTCCTGAGGGGCTTCAGTCCGGAAGCGATGCCGCTTACCGCGACCACGCATATTCCCGAGAGGATAAAGATGAAGGCGATTCCCCTTCCCGGTCCTGTTCCGATAATTTTTCCGATTGAGGGCGCGAGGCGTCCTCCCGCTTCAAAAAGCGGATTGAACACACGGTCCGCCAGAAAGCCCGACACACCGTATGCGGCTATGTATCCCAGCTGGGACAGCACTCCGATTATTCCCCACGCGCGGCCCTGCTTTTCGTTGGGGATGGTCCTGCGGATCAGAACATCCGCGCTGGTATTGATGAGGGGCAGGGTGCAGAAGAAGAGAAAGAATGCCCCTGTTATAAAGAAGAGATTGGTACTAAGGCCCAACAGGAAAAGAGAGAACCCCGCCGCGGCCAGGCTAAGGAGGAGCACGGAGGTCTGTTTTCCGCGCAGGCTTATCATGCCCAGCAGAAGACTGGTTAGGAGCATTCCCATGGCGCTTACGGACTGCACCGTCCCCAGGGTACGGGCATCGGTGAAGGAGAGTATCATAGGCCCGAAGAGGGTCTGAACAAAGCCGATAAAAAAGGTAATAAGGGAAAGAATTATTATGACAAGCAGAACACCTCTGTCGGTGGTAACCGCCCCCCATCCTTCCCTGAAATCCTTTAGAACCCTCACTTTTTCGCGTGTATCCGTATCACCGTCGGTAAGGGCCGCATCCATTCCGTTTCTGATTATCAGGGCCGCGAGAACCGCGAGAAAGAATGTGGAGAGGTCGATCATCAGGACCGTTACTATACTGCCCGCGCTCATAAGCACTCCCGCCAGGAGCGGTGAAAAGAGGTGCTGCGCCGATGAGGCGAGCTGTACCATTCCCCCGGCTTTTGAAAACTGCTCCTCGGTCAGAAGGTCGGTAACCGAAGCCTTGTAGGCCGGACTCTGCAGAGCGACGAATGCAGAACTGACGGTAATACCCAGGTAGAGTTTCCAGAACGCCGCGGGCCCGGAAAGGCCGGTAAGCCCGGAAAGCAGACTTGCCAGAACAAAGATTACACCGGAAGCGGAGCCCAGTTCTCCGAGAACAATCATGAGACGCCGGTCAAAACGATCGGCCAGCACGCCCCCGAGGGGGCGCAGAAGTATCGAAGGAAGATAGAGGCAGAGGGCGATGAGGGCGAAACTCGAGGCGCTCCGGGTTTGTCTGAACACATATACCCCCAGGGCAAAGGCGGTCATACCATTTCCGAGGCCCGACATAAGCTGGCCGGCCCAGAGGATCATAAAGGGGCCAAAAGTTTTCGTTTTCATTGTGTGTCCCCCCTTTCCCTAAAACTGGTACATGCCCTGAAGGGACAGATAAAGACCGTTTTTCTCATTCCCGTCGGTGAAGGTATATCCGCCGCTTATCTTCAGAAGGGTGAGGTCGATTGCTCCGAACAGGGCGTAATACTGAATCTCCAGCGCTTCCTCCTCATCGGCCAGGTCGAAGGTATAGACGTCATTTTTGATGCCTATTGAAACCCCTGCCAGGTCTCCCATGGGATGGTCTGCCGGGAAAAACCGGTAATGAAGGGCGTTTTCAAAAATGAGGTCATGGATGTCTCTGAACTGGTCCATCCTGAAGTCCCCGGTAAAGCGGATTCTCTTTTCCGGTGCGATAGTGAGGCGGAGATTCGGCCCTGTCAGGAATTCAAAGGATGTCTCCATCCACTCGGAGCTGTAGTTCATCCTGATAAGAGGAACGGGCAGCAGAGGCCATGGCTCGCCGTTCGCGCCTTCTATTCCAAAATCACCTACCGCGAGACCGGCTCCCAGGACCAGTGCGAGTCGCGGACCGTCAATCAGTCGGTAT
>CAZJIN010000467.1:0-2770 GCA_964545955.1 uncultured Sediminispirochaeta sp. | reverse complement strand
CTCCCCCGGGGGCTACCTCTTTCTCTCCTCCAGTGAGATCCCCTTCGTCCAACATACCGAACTCGTAGTCCGGGAATTCGGCGGACACTATATACTCAAAAAGCGAAAACTACACCGAAGCTCGGCGGTTTCCGGGATTTCCGGGAACTCCGGAAGCTCGAAGATCTCCCGGGGCTCGAAGGTCTCCGGGACGTCTCTTTCCGTAGAAACTCCACTACAACTCGGTGCATACGACCCCGAGGAGGTCCTTCGTATCCTGAACGGGAAAGTCCCTGGTGAGGAGAAACCTGAAACGGCCTTCGATGAATTGCACCGACAGGCCGCAGGGGAAATCAGAAATTTTTTCGACGAAATTAACCGAAACAACCACGAAGAAGCGGGAAAGCTTCTCGAAATCATTCTCAGCGAATTTCCCCATTCCGCCCTCAGTCAATACTGTACGGCCTGGTATTACTATACCTCGGGGAACCACGAACAGGCCCTGTCGGATTTTCATAAAGCAGTTCAGATAGACAACCTCTTCTGGCCCGCGCGATTCTACTATGCCCTGCTGCTCGTCGAACACACGCCGGACTGTTCGTCGACAAACCCGGTCGGACAGGGCGGAGCTCCACCGACGGTAGCCGAATTCAGACAATGTGCCCACGACATAGAAAAGGTACGAAAACAGGAAAAAAATCGTTTTGCCTTTCTTCTGGCGGAGTTTAACGATTCCTATTTTCTGCATATGTGTGAGCGCTGGATTGAAAAGTTAAGCGGAGGAATGTGATGGCTATCAACCGAGATGCCTTTATTGGAAACTACCTTGAAGAGACTGGCGAAAACATCCAGTTGATTGACGACGGAATTCTGAAACTGAAGAAGGACCCTGAAAACGAGGAGATTCTCAACTCCGTGCTCAGGGCTCTTCACACGGTCAAGGGTTCTTCGAGAATGTTAAAATTCAACAGCATCGAAAAGATCGCCCATGCGCTGGAAAACGTCTTCAAGGGTTTGAAGGAACAGCGGTATTCTATCAACTCAAACCTTGTAAAACTGGTGTTCCTCGGCAGCGACCTGTTCAGAACGGGCACGAAAAAGATCGAATCCGTGAAAAACGATACCATCGATATCGGCAAATTTATAGACGTATGTGAAATGGCCTATGCCAATGAAGTATACGCTGAAGAGCTGGGACAACTTCAGGTGGAAATACGGGGAAATGGAATGGATAGCCCCGCAGCAAAAGATTCGGACTCCGAAGAAAGCCAGGGGGGAGGCCCCTCGGGAAATCAGGGGGAGGCAGCTGAAGGAAGCCCCGAGGAAATCTCTGCCGTGAACCCAACATCCGAAACCCCTCCGCAGACAGGCCCACGGAACAGTGCCCCCGCCGCGCAGGAGGAATCCCAGGGAACCACGGATTACCAGAGCATCCGGGTCAAGTTGAGCAATGTAGAAACCATTATAGAGGTCCTCAACAGTGTGATCATCAAACAGTTCCAGTTCAAACAGATCCAGGAGGAACTCAACGACACGTCCAGGACATTTCAACAGCAGATCATGGGACAGATCCGGAAAGTCCAGGACGTCCTCAAGGACGACGGCATCAGCCTGTACAAAGAGGGACAGCAGCATCTGAAAAAAATGCAGGACATTCATAAGAGTTTTGTGGAGCAGATGGTCTCCCTGGAACAGAACTCCTACAAACTCCAGGAAAACATCATGAAACTCTCGATGTTGCCCCTGAACCTCATCCTGGGCGGTCTACCGAGAATGGTGGAAGAAGCGGCCCTCGTCCTCGACAAGGAGATCACCCTCTCAATGACCGGTACGGACATCCTGATGGACAAGGCGATCCTGGAAAAGCTGAACGATCCCGTCCTCCACCTGATCCGAAACTCCGTCGACCATGGGATCGAAATGCCCGATGCGAGAGAAGCAGAGGGCAAACCGAGGGAGGGAAATATCCGTGTCGGATGCACCTCCGAGGGCGGAAACATCATCATCCGTATCAGCGACGACGGAGCGGGAATCGATCATGAAAGGGTCAAGCAACAGGCCCTGTCGAAGGGACTGACCAACGAAGCGGAACTTGAGGAACTCGCCGAAAATGACGTGTACAACTTCATTTTCATGCCCGGTTTTTCCACCAAAAAGAATATCACCGACCTATCCGGACGGGGAGTCGGCCTCGACATCGTCAAGCACAATATAGATAAAGTGAAAGGCAAAATAACCGTTCGGAGCACCAGAGGGAAGGGGACCGAATTCATCCTGGCCCTGCCCCTGTCGCTGGCAACGGTTTCAGGTTTTTTTGTAAAAGCCGGGGGAGAAAAATTTCTTATCCCAAGCAATTTCGTACAGAAAATTGTCCGCCTCAACCAGAATGAAAAAATAATGTACTACAACAAGGAGGCGTTCAAACTCGAGAACCAGATTATCCCCCTTTACTCTCTGGCAAAGCTGGTGGGAAAAAACCCGGAAAACAGGGCGAGCTACCTGTATGTCCTGGTAGTGGAATCGGTGGGCGAACGTGTCGGTATGGTGGTGGACAACCTCCTGCAACATGAATCACTCATCTACAAACCGGTGCCCCGCAACCTGCAAAAGCTCAAACTCATCCAGGGTATCGTCTTCGATGAGACCTACAGCATTATCAATATCCTCTTTGTACCGGAGTTGATAAGCCGATTTAAACGCCTCAAATCGATAGACCTGATGCAGGGGGTATCGGGAGGAGAAGTCACCACCCAGAGCGTTCTTGTGGTGGACGACTCTCTCAATACACGGG
>CAZJIN010000466.1:0-2788 GCA_964545955.1 uncultured Sediminispirochaeta sp. | reverse complement strand
AATTCCGGATTCTGTCGCGCATGCAACAGGATCAAGGAGGATGCTGCATGGATCTGCGGATGAAACGTACCAGGAAGATGCTGCGGGACGCCCTGTGGGAGGCGATCATGGAAAAAGGTTTTGAAGGATTGACGGTGAGCGAGGTCTGTGAGCGTGCAATGATCAACCGCGCGACCTTCTACCGTCATTATGAGGATATAAACGACCTGCTCCTGCGGGGAATCGACGAGGTATTCGACGAGATCTATGCCCTGGGAGAACCCGCCTACCCGCCGGAAGAACTCGCCCGGTATGAACTGACGGGTCCGCCCCGGAATTTCATCCTCTTCATCAATTTCGTGGGGGAGAGGGCTGATTTTTTTCGCCTTATGTTGTCGGACCGGGGGATACCGGCCTTCATCACCCGTCTGAGAGCCTACGTCGAGGAGCTAATCCTGGAGAGAATCCACGTAAGCCT
This sequence comes from uncultured Sediminispirochaeta sp., assembly GCA_964545955.1. Lineage (GTDB taxonomy): Bacteria > Spirochaetota > Spirochaetia > DSM-16054 > Sediminispirochaetaceae > DSBN01. Next base: position 2,331 of record CAZJIN010000466.1, on the reverse strand, counting down.
GCGGCGGGACAGCACACCTCTTGTTCCGGTGGAGCTAATTGCCCGCGGCTGGGCGGGGCAGATTATGGGTATGCTGATCTGGTGGCTTGAGAAGGGACAAAAAATCACCGCCGAGAATATGGCGATTTATCTCACGGCGGTGGTGTTTCACACAATCTATGAATGCCTTGATATGGATATCCCCGTAGTTGGCTTCGATCTGAAAGCCGCACTGCGGGAGATAAATGAACATTTTTACAACGGGTAGCGTTCGATTGTTCCCTAGATCAACTTCTTCGATCCCGAATAGACCTCTTCCACCTTCAGGGCGGCTACGGCATGGCCCGGGTGTTTTTCGGGATTCCAGGACTTCATGTTTTCAAAAAGAGCGCCCTCCCGATGGTATTCTATCGCCCCCTTCAGCTGGTAGGCCTTTTTCTCGTCGGTGATAAAAAGAACGGAGCCCCGGCTCCCTTTCAGAATATTTTTCTTCGTTTTGTCGAAGTAGTTGTCCGCGATGAGGATCGTCTCGTCGTCGAATTTGCTCACACAGGTCGCGTAGATCGCGTTGGGATCGCTTCCTCCCGCCACGGTAGAAAAAACGATCGGTCCCTGCCGATTCTCCCAGGCCTTGCTCACGTCTTCAGGTAATCTTGCCATGTTAATCTCCTTCGTTTTTATTATTTTTGTGCCCGGTCCGAAGTTTCGGTGTCCGGTCCTCTCTTCGTAATTCTATCCGGATCAGGACTCTTCCTCAAGGCCATCGAGAATTTCCCACCGCTCATAGGCGACGGCGAGTCCCCTCTCTACCTCTTCCAAGCGTCTTGTGAAAGCCGCCGGATCGCCGTCGGAGGAACGGTACAATTCAGGATCCGAAAGCTCCTCGTGGATTCGATCCTTCTCCTCTTCCAGTTCGGCGATTCTGCCGGGAAGTTCCTCAAGTTCTCGCTTCTCCTTGAAGCTAAGACGGCGGGCCTTTTCGGTCTTCGGCTTCGCAGCTCGGCGTTTTTCCGCGGGTGACGGGCTTTCCGCGGGATCATCTTTCTTTTTTGCCGCGGCGAGAGAACTTTCGGTTTTTTCCACGGTCTGCCGCCGAAGCTCGGAATCCGCCCAGTCGGCGTAGCCCCCGGCGTATTCGATCACCCGTCCATCCCCTGCCAGGACAAAACAGTCGGTCACTACATTGTCCAGGAAGGTCCGGTCATGGCTAACCAGAAGGATGGTTCCCTGGTACTCCTGCAGGAGCTCTTCGAGTAGTTCGAGGGTCTCCACGTCCAGGTCATTGGTCGGTTCATCCAGGACCAGGAGGTTTGAGGGTCTGGAAAAAAGCTTCGCCAGCATGAGCCGGTTCCGTTCGCCCCCGGAAAGATGGGCCACGGGGCTTTTTGCCCGGTCCGGTGTAAAAAGAAAATCCTGCAGGTAGGCGAGGATGTGTTTTTTCCGCCCGTTCATCATGATTGTATCGTAGCCTTCCCCCAAATTCTCGATCACGGTTCTGTCGGGGTTCAGCTCCCCGCGCATCTGGTCGTAGTAGATAGGTTGCAGGTTCGTTCCATGGCGCACTTCACCCATCCCCGGTTCCAGTTCCTTCAGCAAAAGCTTGAGGAGGGTCGTCTTGCCCGAACCGTTAGGCCCTACTATGCCCACCCGATCCTGTCTCATAATGGTGGTGGAAAAATTATGTACCAGCTCCGGGGCATCTCCGTCATACCCGAAGCTGAGATTTTTCACCTGTGCTACAATTTTTCCCGAGCGTCCTCCGCCGTGGATCTCCATTCGCGCCTGTCCCGAAAGCTCCCGGCGAGTCCTGTACTCCTCCCTCATTTTTTCCAAAGCCCTTACCCTGCCCTCGTTCCGGGTTCGCCGCGCCTTGGTTCCGCGCCTGAGCCAGGCTTCTTCCTGTAACAAGCGTTTGTCGAACTCCGCGCGGCGCTTCGCCTCCGCCTCCAGCAACTCCTCTCGTCGTTCCAGAAATTCCCCATAGCCCGTGCGGAAGGCGAAGAGCCGCCCCCGATCGATCTCCGCCACCCGATTGGCCAGGTGTTTCGCGAAGCTCCGGTCGTGGGTCACGAAGACCAGGGTCTTCACCCGCCGCAACAGGTAGTCTTCGAGAAAATTGATCGTATCGATATCCAGATGATTGGTCGGCTCGTCCAGGAGAAGCACATCCGCGTCGGTAGCCAGCACACGCGCGAGCTGGGCCCTTCTTTTTTCCCCGCCGGAAAGAGACAAAAACTCTCGCTCCGGCTCCAATCCGACCAGGGACAGAGCCTGCTCCGCCGCCAGCCCCCTCTCAGGATCTTCCGCGGCGACAAAGTCTCCCAGCATCCCCCGGGCGTCCTCGGGAAAATC
>CAZJIN010000465.1:0-2791 GCA_964545955.1 uncultured Sediminispirochaeta sp. | reverse complement strand
GGATTAAATCCGAAATCACAAACAGAATCGCGCCAAGAAAAGCCATGAAGGCCTCAGCTCGGTATAGCAGGAGTGGCCATTACAACCGACCTTATACAGGGAATCGGAACAGTCTACATGCTGTACCGGATGAAGCGCAGAGGAGCTCTCTCAGGAGCGGTAGGTAATTCAGCCAATGATTTTCTTAAGTTCTTCCGGGCCTGGGCGAAATTCCTGGTACGGGGAGTTCCCGCCACTCTGAATTCCCTCACCGAGAGGATCGGGATCTTTGTCATCACCTGGTTCATTGGACGTTTTGGGGAGTCCGCTGTGGTTGCATACGGGACAGCAGTCCGTATTGAACAGACCGGTCTCCTGCCGTCTATCGGGATCTCGACTGCCATACTCAGCCACACCGCTCGAAACGGCGGAGCCGACCGCATGGACCGTGGGCGCGAGACTGAAATCTCAACCCTGAAACATGGGCTCATCCTGCTCTTACCTGCTCTACTCTTTCTTTTAGCTGGTCAAAAACTTGTGGGATTTTTCAGTGAGTTTCCGGAAGTGATTACCATCGGCCTGTTCCGCCAACTTCTCGCCTAGGCTCCCCTTTTATGGATTCTTTCCGAGCCCCTGGGAATGGGAGTCGATGGTATCTTCTAGGGGATTTTCTTAATCGCATGGCTCACAGAGGGAATCACGGCCGTGTACGGAAGAAGATTTTTCGAGAAGCTGAGATACTCCTATTCCGATCATGAAAAAGGGGCCGGTGACCTAATTTTCGGAGCTTCGTCCTTACCTTCTTAAAAAAAGAATTGCCGCCGCCACCGCAAAAAAAAATACCGCATATTCAGGTTTTTTGCTTAATACCTCGGGGTCATACTCTTTTTCAGTATCCTCAAAGCGATATCCGGATAATATTCTTTCATCAGGCCCATAGAGTAGAGGATATACTCGCGATCCAGGTAGAAAAGAGCCTCTTCCGGTAATAAGACGGAGGAATTCTTCTCCCCGTCCCTTAGCACGGCCCCCAACAGTTCTTCCGGATTCCGGCTGTGGATAATCGGTCCTCCGGTTCCCAGGACGTGCCTGATTCCGGTGAGATTCTTCCCACGCTGCAGGTATTTATATTGCGTAGAGGGTACCGGCTCAAGAAAGCCCGCATGCCTTCCGGCAGAGATTTTCACGGCATATTTCGTCATTACCTCGTCTATCCTTCTTTCCTCTGTAGAATCCGGAATGTAGTCTACCTTCGTCACCCTCCGATCGACGAAGCTTTGAAGCTTCGACTCATCCATTGCCACTTCATTCATGAGCTTTTCGAATCCTATTTCTTCCGCGAGTAAACCAGCCGATTCTCTTATACCCAAATCACTTTCAACTGTCCTTTTTGAGAAGTTTTCCGCGGCTCCCGATACCTTTGCTCCCTTCTGTACAACTGTGTGTGTAAAACTGTGAATATCTGTGGTAGCTCCTCCTACATCCACGATCATAAGATCACCTATACCTTTTTCCCCTTCCGTTCCCATGGCCAGAAGTTCACCTGCCGCAAGCACGGCAGAAGGGGTAGGCATTAGGATTCCATCAATTCCGTGTGTTACTTTTTCCAATCCCTTCATATTGACAATTCGGGTCAAGAACAGATCACGGACAATCCTCTCTGCCGGAGCAGAATTGATAACTCCTATTTCGGGAATAATATTGTCTACTATGTAGCATTCTTTTTGTCCCACAGTGAAAAGATACCTGATATCCTGCGCGACCTGACTGTTTCCCGCGTAAATAACAGGTATCGCAAGGTCGCTGCGTGCGATAAGATCCGCGTTGAAAAGGGGGATCGACCGGTTTCCCTGTTCGTATCCTCCACACATTAAAAGTATTTCCACTTCATCCTCTATCAGAGAGGCGATATCGGCCTCAGAAAGCTTTCCGATATACGCGTGCAGAATTTTAGCCCCCGCTCCAAAGGCTGTTGACCGTCCCGCTTTCAGGCTTACATCTCTGCTGATCCCGGTCACAGCCATTTTCAGACCACCTGCCGCGCTGCTCGAGGCCAGCTTCAACGCCTTTCGGAAGCGCTGAGCTCCTACCACTTCTTCCGCCTCTCTCAGGCAGCTTCGGAGTCCTATCATCGCGTCAATCTTCACTGTCGATGCATGCGATGTAGTATGAAGGACTTTCTCTTCCTCAAGAGACACAAGCACCATCTTCGTATAGGTGCTGCCGAAATCTATTAGCACAATGTCTTTCCTAGTAGGTACTGTCATGTTTTAACCCTGATGCGTTTTTTTTATTATCCTTACTAGATTATCCATATTGTTCTCTGCATTTATTCCGAGTTCTTTAATTTTTGCCGCCACATCTACTGCAAGACTGCTTCCGTCCTGATTCTCGGTAAGCAATCCTCCCATGACAATCTTTGGATTTTGTGTGCTCTTCTTCATTCTATCCATGAGTTCTCTCGCGTAGGTGAGAGCAATTCCGTTGTACGTACTAATCACCACGGCTTGCGCCTCCGTTTCAAGCAGAGTCTCAACAATCTCCGTTGTGGTTACATAAGTTCCCAGATCAAATACCACAGCCCCTGCCTTTGACAGAATAGCCTTGGCGATTCCTTTTCCATAATCGTGAATATCCGTAGTAGCAAGGATTACTTTGGTATCCTTCAAGACACCCTCGATATTGGTAAGTCTTCCGACAGAGTCTTCCTTTATCTTTTTCAGCTTTTTTATCATATCCGTCGGACGGACAGGCTTTCTTTTTCCGACCCTTCCTCCTTCTTTCGATCCGACTCCAAAAAAGTTCTCAAGCT
>CAZJIN010000464.1:0-2793 GCA_964545955.1 uncultured Sediminispirochaeta sp. | reverse complement strand
GTCCCCTGGGCTATGAAGGACAAGAATGGAGACTTGATCGGCTTTGAGATCGACGTTGCGCGAAGACTGGCAGAGGATATGGGCGTTGATATTGAGTTTATCCCCACGAAATGGTCCGGTATTATTCCCGCGTTGTTGACGGGAAAGTTCGACGTAATCATTGGGGGAATGGGCATACGCCCTGATCGCGGGGTGAAGGTCAACTTTACCATTCCCTACGACTACACGGGGATGTCCATCGTCGCGCACCGGGAACTGGCCGCCGGTTTTGACAAGCTCGCCGATTTCAACTCGGAAGATGTGGTGATCGCGGCGCGGATCGGGACCACCGCGGCGGACGCTGCAAAGAAGTACATGCCCGAAGCCGAGGTGAGACTCTTCGATGATGAAAGCCAGGCCTTGCAGGAGCTGAGAAACGGCCGTGCCCATGCCGTGGTCGCCTCGGCGCCCTTGCCCGCCTTTCAGGCTATTGAGAACCCCGATATCATGTTCGTTCCGATAGAGGAAAACTTCACCCGCGAGCCCATCGGCTTTGCCGTTCGGAAGGGAAACCACGATACCCTCAACTATTTTAACTCCTGGATACGGCTGGTGGAGGTCGAAGGATGGTTAGCGGAACGAAAGGCCTATTGGTTCGAATCACGGGAATGGGAATCCCAGGTCAAATAGGCGACCACTGATTTGTCGGAAGTACAGCAGATAGAAAAATATCACCTCTTTTCCTCACTGAAAAAAGTGTGATAATGGCCGTTGATCTCTTGATCGGCGGTATCCTCGCCGGAGCGGTGATGTATTTTTTCTACAGGGTTGAGGCGGGATTGCACTACAAATGGAACTGGGCTGTCATTCCCCGTTACCTGGTCCGCATTGGTCCCGAGGGGATGCCGATTCCGAACCTCCTGATGATCGGTTTTTTTTACACCCTCAGAATCAGCATCTGGTCATCCCTCTTTGCCGCCGTAGTGGGGACGTTTATGGGGGTCCTCAAATCCTCAAAGGGACTTTTCGGCAGGCTTGTGGGAAAACTCTACGTGGGGACCGTGCGCAATCTTCCGCCGCTGGTCCTGATCTTTATTTTCTATTTTTTTGTGGCGGACCAGATCTCCGCGGCCCTGTCTATCGATCAGATGGTAATGAACGCGGGCCCCTCCGCGCGAAGGGTGATGACTTTTTTCTTCGCCGAACCCGCCCGGTTCTCCGCGTTTCTCGCGGCGGTGCTCACCCTGGGTTTGTATGAAGGGGCCTATGTAACGGAAATCGTGCGATCCGGTATTGAATCCATACCCCGGGGACACTGGGAAGCAGCCTACGCGATAGGCCTCTCCCCCTATCGTAAATACCGCCATATAATCCTCCCCCAGGCCTGGCGAAAAACCCTCCCCCCTTTGGCCGGGCAGTTTATCTCAGCCATCAAGGATTCGGCCATCGTCTCGGTCATCTCTGTGCCCGAACTCACCTTTCAGGGTCTGGAACTGATGGCGGCGACCCACCTCACCTTTGAAATATGGATCACCATCACCGTGATGTATTTTGTGTTGACCTTCGCCTGTTCCATGGGGATCCGACGGATCGAAGTGGTGCTGCAGAAAAAGTACGGGGATTGAGGGAAGTCCGCCACCTTTCCACCCCCCCGCCGCCCCCCTGCCCCGCTGCCTCGCCGCCCCGCGTCGGGACAGGTCCCGGCCGGGCGCAGATCCCGTATAGGCGGCGCCCCAGGGCTTCACTCCTCTCGAATCCGGTATTCCCGACGTTGCAGATAGCCGCCCATCAGCTCCGAACCAACAACGATCAAGGGAAGAGCCGTCAGATATCTGATTAAGGTGAATTCCACCCCCAGGAAGGAGGCTTCAAACAGGGTCATGGGAATCCTGCATACCCCGGATGCCGCGATATAGGTAAAAAGAAAGGCCAGCCGTGCTCCCTTACGCTGCAGGGCTGCCGCCACTGGAAAAGACACGTAGAGGCCTCCGACGGTGGTTCCGGCCAACAGAACCGCCCACAGATGGGCCTTGAGCCCCGCCTGCTCGCCAAGGTGGCGCTCCACCACGTGTTTTGGGACCCAGGCCTCGAAGAGGCCGATCAGAATGAAGGCAAAGGGCACGATTCTGATCATCTCACCTCCGAAGCTGATCAGGTTCTCAGCGGTAATTTTTCCCGGTGTATAGTCTGTCCCAAGGGAGACCGCCATAAATATCCCGAACAACACCGGAACCAGAAATTTTACAACATGAGGTTTTTCCTTCTTCACAGCAACTCTCCGAACCACAGGCCAATGGCGAGGGAAACCGAAAGGGCAATCAGCAGACTGATCCCGTTACGCAACAGGGCCACTTTTGTTCCCAGGAAATGCCGTTCGATGGGAAAGGTTACGACCCCCACCATCATCAGGGTAGTGGTAAAAGATGCAAGAACTATATACGGGACCCCCTGCTCCAGGAGTATTCCACTCAGGGGAAAAACGATAAACCCCGGCATCAGGGTAACGGAACCGATCACACCGGCTATTCCGGTTGCGAGCCACAGGTTGTCCACTCCCAGATAACGCAGGATAAGTTCATTGGACAAAAAAGCCAGAATCAGTGCCACCAGTGTCATCATGGTCAGAAAGGGTATCAGAAGCTTCATAAATCTTCGAAGGGCAATCCTCAGGGCGAGAACCGTTTTTTCCCGGTTGAAAACCAGGGATAGAATCAGCAACAGACCTGTAAGAATCGGCAGGGTATACACAGAACCTCCTCGCTTAGAAAATATGGCAATTGCTCATCGGTTGGAGGCATTCTCAGTATGGAAAGT
>CAZJIN010000463.1:0-2804 GCA_964545955.1 uncultured Sediminispirochaeta sp. | reverse complement strand
GATCATCTGGTACATGGGCCCTCCTGGTGCAATCTGCACGATGAAGAAGTTGATCGTGACGATTGCCAGAAGGGTGGGAATGATGAGCAGTACTCGGCGCAGGATGTAGTTACCCATGGTCTGTCTATCTTACCCCGGCGGGGAGTCTCCGGGCCTTTGATGAATCGTACCACCATGTGTCGACACCGAGGCTGTATTTCGGTCGAACCGACGGGCGGCTGAATTTGTCCCAACTTGCGACGCGGAACATGGAAATATGCCACTCGGGGATCACGTAGAAATTCCAGGTGAGAACCCGGTCCAGGGCACGGCCCCAGTGGAGGAGGGCCTCTTCATCTTCCTGATGATCCACTATGCCTTCGATGAGATAATCCACCGCCGAGTCCTGGACCCCCGCGGTGTTGTAGGTGGAGTCAATGTAGTCGCTGTGCCAGGCGATCTTCATGTCCGCGCTGGGATAGGGGTTCGCACTGTAACCGAGGCTGATCAGGTCGAAGTCCCGTTCACGCATCCGGTTGGTGAACTGAGTGGTGTCCACCAGGCGGATGTTCATGGTGATCCCCAGGCGTTCTAAATTTTTCTGGAGGGGAATCGCCACCCGCTCCATGGAGGGACTGTAGAGGAGGAGCTCGAACTCCATTGGCCGGCCAGTCCTGATATTTACCAGGCGACGGTTACGGATCTCCCAGCCCGCCTCCTTGAGGAGGACGAGGGCCTTGCGCATCTCGCCGCGGATGTTGCCCGAGCCGTCGGTCACCGGGGGCTGATATTCCTCCGTGAAGACCTCCCCTGGAACCTGGTTGCGGATGGGTTGAAGGATCCTGCGTTCTTCAGGGCCCGGAAGCCCTTCGGCTTCGTACTTTGTATTCTGAAAATAGCTTCGGGTCCGGGTGTACTGTCCGTAAAAGAGGTTCGCGTTCATCCACTCGAAGTCCAGGGCATAGCCCAGGGCTTCACGCACCCGGCGGTCGCTGAAGATGGGACGCTGGATGTTGTACACGAAGGCCTGCATCCCCTGGGGGATGTCGTGGATGATCTCCTCTTTATTTATATAGTCCTGGTCAAAATTAGAGCCGTTGTAGAGGGTCGCCCAGTTTTTTGCGATATTCTCCTCGTGGAGGTCGTACTCCCCTGCCTTGAAAGCCTCGAAGGCCACGTTCTGATCCCGGTAGTAGTCGTAGCGAATATAGTGAAAGTTCCTCGTGCCCAGGTTGACCGGAAGATCCCGGCCCCAGTAGTCTTTCAACCGCTCATACACCACGTATTGGCCTATACGGTAATCCGAAACGGTGTAAGCTCCGGAACCGAGGGGTACCTCGGTGAGGGGTTCGGCAAAGTCGCGGTCCTCCCAGTAATGCTTCGGCAGGACTATGTTTCCCGCCACCGCCATGATCATCTCGAGAGTACGGTCGGAGAGACTGTACTTCACTCGGGAGCGGTCCAGGGCCTCCACCTTTTCGACACCTGCATAGTACTGACGGTACTGGGGGACCCCTTTTTCAAAGAAGGTATTGAAGGAAAACACCACATCCTCCGCGGTGATGGGCTTGCCATCCTGGAAGCGGGCTTTCGGATTGATATGAAAAATAACCCAGCTGTAATCGTCGGCGTACTCCACCTTCTCGGAGATAAGGGGGTACAGCACGTCAATCTCGTCATCCGATCCTGTCATCAAGGTGTCGTACATGCTGGTGCTCGCCGTCGCCGATACCCCCCGCAGGGCGTAGCGGTGGAAGTTGTCGTAGGTACCGATGGAGTGGAGGCGGAGTGTTCCCCCCTGGGGAGCGTCGGGATTGACGTAGTCGAAATGCTTGAAGTCCGCCGGATACTTCGGTTCGCCGTGCAGCGCCAGGGCGTGAGTCACGATCACCTCCGCGGAAACCGTGGAAAGCCCCGCGGCGATCATAAAAATGAAAAACACCCATAAGAGTTTTCTGGCCATATTCCCCTCCCGGTAATTAAGCTTTGAGGCAGTACCTATTGGAATTAGTATATATCTTTCCTCCCCGGGTCGGCAAGCGAAAAGGCCGGGGTCGGGGGTTTACCAGTTTACTAAAATGGAAATCAGGGCTTGACTTGCATAAAAATTTATGCAATCATGTCTTCGTGATTCTTTTTGAATACGATCCTGTAAAATCAAAAGTAAATACAGAAAAACACGGAATTGATTTTGAGCAAGCACAAGCTTTATGGCTTGATGATAACCTGGTGGTGCTTGCATCAAAATTTCCGGAAGAGCAACGGTTTCTTGCCATTGGACGTATTAATAATATTCCGTGGACTGCTGTTTTTACCGAACGAGACGATAAGATACGCCTCATCAGTGTCCGGCGTTCACGAACCGAGGAGAAAGTAATATATGAGCAAAACGAACAAATCAAACCTTGAATCACGTTTTGACGATGGAGAAGATGTACTTGACTACTTTGATACGGATATCATTTTAAACATCAAACGCCTGGCCGAATTGTCAAAGATTCTCAATCTATCCGCAGTAGCCAGGGAAGCCGGGATAAATATACAGACCCTCCAGTCAAAAATACAAAGGCGAACAGCACTTTCCGGGGATGAAGTGCGCAGGATTACAGAAGTATTGAAAAAGTTCCATCTGCAGACGGTAGCGTAGGGGTCGGGGGTTTACCGGTTTACTAAAATGGAAATCATAGCCCGCGCAGAGACATCCTGATTGATGTGCAGAATGCATGGAAAAGAAAAAGTAATTCGTACTTATACCGAAAATCACGGCCGCACGGCGATTCCCTTGCGTGTGTAAGACTCATCGCCGCCGTACACCAGGGTCGCGG
>CAZJIN010000462.1:0-2805 GCA_964545955.1 uncultured Sediminispirochaeta sp. | reverse complement strand
TAGGGCTTAATGGGCTGGCCCTCAACACGGTTGACGAGCCCTTCGATCCTACTCCCCTGGGGGGTGTGGTGCTGAAGGGGGAGTTTGGTGTGACGGGACAGTTTGATCTGGGGGTGGTAGTACCCGGGGACTGGACTCACGTTGCCCTGGTATACAGGGCGGGAATGGAGTACGATTTGAATACCTCCGCCGAAGAGGATGAACCGTGGCAATGGCTGGTGGACTCGGGGGAGAACCTGAACGGATGGAGCTGGACTCAAACCGCCCTGGTCGGTTATATGACTCCGGCGATGCCCCTGCTTGATACGGCGGGTCTGCTTCTGGAAACCACGCAGAGGATTACGAACTACGATCTGTCTCCCCTGGACGACGGCGGCTGGGGATCGGATGTTATGGAAATGAATCTTGGACCGGTCTTTGTCCTGAAATGGGGAGCCGGGAATTCTATGACTATCCAGCTTCAATTCGCCATGGAAAGGGATTATACGGATGCAACGATAGGATTCGAACATTTTACAAAACGGGGGGGAGATACCGCGAACCCGACTCACTGGTATTTTCGCAGGGTGGCGTTATCCTATTCCCGTAGTTTTTAGGGCTGAAGGGGGCCGATATGCTGAAAAATGATGTGATGGAAGTACTTTTTACGGCCGAACAGATTCAACAGAGGGTGAAGGAGCTCGGAAAGGAGATAGAGGATGAGTATCGCGGGCATGCAATGCTGGTCATAGCGGTACTCAAGGGTGCCAATATGTTTCTGGGTGACCTGATACGCTATATTGATCTTCCCATGGAAGTGGATTTTATTGCCGCGAGCAGTTATGGAAATACCACCGAGAGTTCGGGGGTGGTGAGGATTCTGAAGGATCTCGATTATCCCATCGAGGGAAAACATGTCTTGTTGATCGAGGACCTGATTGACACGGGGCTCACCCTCCATTATCTTGCTGAGAACCTGAAAAGCCGGGGACCGGCGTCTTTCAGAATCTGCACGCTCCTTGATAAACCGGAGCGGAGGAAGATCGACATCAGGGTGGACTACACCGGCTTTGATATTCCCGATGAATTCATTGTCGGTTACGGGATAGATTACAGTCAGCGATACCGGAATCTACCCTATGTGGCGACCCTGAAGCCGGAGATCTATTCATAAAAATAAGGGAGGATAGGATATGTTTTTATCACACAGGGATGATATTGAAGGAAAAAAATTCAGCGGCGAAACGGTAAAGGGCGTTACGAAACAGGTGCTGATTGGTGCCGAGCAGGGCTGGGAAGACTATGTCATGAGGCTGTTTACCGTTGAACCCGGAGGCTACTCGCCTCGTCATGCCCACGAATGGCCCCATATCATCTACATTGTAGAGGGTGAAGGGACTCTCCATGTGGACGGAAAGGATAATTCCGTTCGGGCGGGATCGGTGGCCTTTGTAGACGGGGGAAAGGAACATCAGCTCACCCAGCGGGGGAACGGGAAATTCGTATTTATGTGTATTGTCCCGCCCGAGGGTGATAAATAAGGCAGGGCTTCCTGATCTGCGAGCGGGCTCACTGACGGCCTCACACGCTAAAGGCCTCACTCTCCGGGGCTGTTTTCCTTTTTCCACTGTTCGAAGGTGTTCTGTTCTTTCTGACGCCAGGCATAGTAGTCGCCGGTGATAAACCCGTCCCAGGTCTCCCACGGGGAATCCTCCTCCTCCATATAGGTGTCCGGTGCTTCGACGGATGAGGTGGCGGCACTGCGGAGTCTTCCATTCACCCATTCACCTTCCGTACGTGCTCCGTCGGCGGTGGTGAAAACCCCTTCGCCATGAAACTCTCCGTCGCGAAAGGTACCCCGGAAACTGTCTCCATTTTTCCATATATACGTTCCGCTGCCGTGGAAGTTTCCTTCGGAAAATTCACCCTTGTAGATGTCCCCGTTGTTCAGCCCCATGATCCCCTCCCCGTGGGGTTCTCCCGCCTTCAGTTGCCCGGTATATTTTCCCTTCGCGAATTCGATTCCCTTCGATTCTTCGGCTTCCCGGGAATCAGTTGCGACGACAGACGCCGAAGTCCGGGAGGGCAGAATTCTGACGGCACTGTGAAAGTGGTCGCGCCAGTAACGGGCGTTCAGGGATGTTATGTTTACCCCGCGGTTCGGCCCGTCGGATATGGCATGGATGATGGAATCCTGTCCCAGGAAAATGGCTACATGGGAGATGGTTCCCCTCGAGGAGGTAGTGGCGAAAAAAACCAGATCTCCCGGTGTGAGCTGCTCCCTTGCTATCGGGGTTCCCCTTACGGCCATATCCCGGCTGATCCTGGGGAGATCCGAAACATAGGGGTGCAGGATATACCCTACAAAACCCGAACAGTCAAAACAGGGGGGGCTTGTTCCACCCCGGCAGTAAGAACTGCCCACGTACTGCCTGGATTCCCGTACAATCTCAAATCGAATATCAACAGAAAAGAGAGAAGGTGCCGTCATCCCCGACAGTACAAAAACCATGAGCACAAAAGCTATGCGTTTTCTCATTCCGCACCCCCCGACATGGGGATTTTTATAGTGAAAAGGGGGCTTGGGACTTTCCGTAGATGGATATCGCCGTTGAGTTGTTCCACGAGGAGGTGGATCATCTGGAGACCGAGGGTGTCCTGTTCCTTAGGGGCTATATGTTCCGGAAAAGCCTTTCCGCTATTACCGATTGAATAGACGAGTCGGCCATGATCATCCGTGTGCATTTCGATGTCTATGATCATCTTTTCCCCCTTCTCAGGACCGTGCTGAACCGCGTTGGTTACAATTTCATTGGTGATCGAGCC
>CAZJIN010000461.1:0-2814 GCA_964545955.1 uncultured Sediminispirochaeta sp. | reverse complement strand
CATCCGACTGCCGAAGAAGATTCCCCAGACAAGCATGAAGGGGAAGGGGATTAACGAGATCAGCGCCAGGGGCAGACTGAAGGTGAACATAAAGATGTAGGCGCCGAGGATCACCACCACTGAAATAAGGAGATCCTCCGGTGCGTGGTGGGCAACTTCAGCGATCATATTCAGGTCGTTGGAGATCCGGGACATGATGTGACCGGTTTTTGTGTTGTCGAAATAGGTGAAGGAGAGTTTCTGGATATGGCGGAAGATATCCCGCCGCATATCCGTTTCCATCCTCACACCGAGAATATGGCCCCACTTTATCCTGATGTAGTTAAACGCCAGGGTGCACAGGTAAATACCGGTGAGGATTCCCAGGGACCAGCTGATCATTTCGATGTCCTTCTGTGGAATATAGAGGCGCAGTAGGTTTCTTGTTATATAGGGGAAAAAAATAGTGAACACCGACATAGTGGTAGCCACAAGCATGTCGAGGAAAAAGAGTTTCCCATGGGGTTTGTAGTAGTGCACGAATCGTTTCAGCATAGACGTATCAACTATACAGAGGCGGGTCCCGTTTTACAATCCCTGCCGGGGGGGGCGATTCTCCAGACGGGGCCCTGCGGGGCCCAGCGGGATCCAGCACGGCCAAGGCCCCCTCAAAAGGCCTCCATCAAGGTGATGTACAATCCGTTGCTTTCTCGGGTGACGCCGAAGTCCAGGCGGAGTGTGATGTCCCCGCTGCTGTTCAGGGCGAATCGAAAACCGGCTCCCCCTGAATACTTCAGGGTATCGGTGCGCAGGTCTTCAAGAGATGGGCTGACAGTCCCGGCCGCGCCGAAAATCACTCCGCTGAGGCGTCGAAAGAGGGGGAACCTTAATTCACATTGACCGGCAAGACCGTTTCGATCGATAAACCTGCCTGAGGGAAAACCCCGCATAAGAAAGAGGCCCCCCAGTTCGGCCATTTCATGGAGGGGCGGTTCTCCGCTGTTGAGGACCGCCGAGAGGCGGAAGGCGGCGGTTATCTTATCCAGGGGGGAGAAAAAGTACCTCATGTCGGCAGTTACCTGAATGAAGTTGTTCTCCCTATTTCCGTGCTGAAGGAAGAACAGAGGTTGTAGTTCCATCAGGCTTCCCCCGGTGGGAAATCGAGGCTTGTCTCGGGTGTCGTATCGAAGGAGGACTCCAGCACCGGGAAAACTCCCTGCAAGCTCCCTGGAGTTACCAAGTTCATCAAGCTCTCCCCCGGAAAATACCTCATTCAGATCGGAAATCCCGAGGTTCAGCACCGGTCCGAGCCTGAAAGATGAATCTCCGCCGAGCAGAAGGGCGAATTCGAATTCCAGACCTTCCGATGTGAAGGGTTCCGCATCGTCGCTTTCGGGGCCTAGACCGAAGAATTCACCGGGAAAATCACTGCACCGCAGATCACTCAACCAGAGAACCCGGTCGTGGAAACACCATTTTTCTAAGGAGATGTTCACCTCTTTCTGGTTCTTCTGTGACCAGGTTCCCGATGTGCAGAGGCTGAGGTCCTCGGTGGCTTCACCGGAAGAAGGGGAACTGGACGTATGGATAATGCTCACCACTCCGCCCCCGGCGATTCCCGTATCCGAGGTGTAGAAGAGGTAGGGAAGAGGTACCGTTTCCCATGAGCTTTGTCCATCGGCATGACCCGGTATAAAAAAAAGCAAGGTTATAATCGGCAGAAAGAGTACGGATCCGAGGGGCTTCATCCGTCTTTTCTCCGCTCCATGCCCATCGGAGGGACCACGGTTGAAGTCGAGGCTGAACTCATCCACGGTAAAAAGAGGCCCTTCTTTCCACACTACGATGGCCGCCCAGAGGGTCAGCAGTACCGTCTGAATGATCCTGGTCCCCGGGGAGAGAGAAAAAATTTCTCCACTGAGGTTTGCCGCAAAATGGAAGAGGATCGCCGAGAGGGTGCTGCGTCCGGTGCGGTAATAGATCCAGCTCATCAGGAGGCTACTCGGTAGGAAGGCAAAAAAGAAAGAGGCCAGCACCACCGGGTACTCCAGGAGTTGATTCTGAAAAGAACCGGGAATCCACACCATGGGAACATGCCAGATTCCCCAGATGAGGGCCAGCACTATGCTGGTTTTGAGGAGGTTCATTCGGCTGCGCAGGGCATCCAGGCCGTAGCCTCTCCATCCGAGTTCTTCGGGAAGCGGGCCGAAGAGAAAGGTGAAGATGACGAACCCAAGAGGCGCGGCGAGAAATCGTGGTGAAAGGGCGAGTTGTTCCAGTGAACCGTTTCCGGGGAAAAGCCCGGCGGCGGCACTCATCGTACTCAGGAATATCGCCAGTATGTTGATCCCGGCCTGGGAAAGGAGGATCACGATCCACCAGAGGGGGCTGATCCTGAAAGGGTCGACAACACGAATCCAGAAGTCCTTGATGAAGTACCTGTTTCCGGTTCTATGCACGAAAAGAACGGCGGCGAGGCTAGAGCTGCTTCCGGCCAGAACCAGGAGTCCCGTTCCGTGGGCGAACCACCCCGATTGGAGTCCGATTGCGAGGAGCCACAGGGGTATCCAGGTAAGAAGAAAGTCAATTCCGAAGAAGGAAAGGGGACGATAGAGCCTCTTTAATGAAAAGTCGATCTGCATTTTTTACCTCCATGCATACCATACGATATGTCGTGAAGGTATCCTTCCGGTAGAGAAAGAGGAATCGAGGGAAATCCGTATTTTTTAGAAAATCATGAACTACGGAGATCTCCGTAGTTGTAAATCAGGTGTGTCAGCTGCAATCGGGAACCGACACCGCATTTTCGAAAGATATTCCGAAGGTGTGTATCCA
>CAZJIN010000460.1:0-2824 GCA_964545955.1 uncultured Sediminispirochaeta sp. | reverse complement strand
ACCGCCCTCGCGGCGGCTTTTTCCATAGCCCGGGAAATGGACGAGGATCAGACCATTGTGGTACAGGAGACCGAGTATACGGGTGCGGGCAAGCATGTACAGCCCCAGCTTTCCTTTGCCCGTGAGAATGGAATCCGCATCAATTTCGGAGATCCCCGCGAAGAAGTTGCCGGAAAATCGATCATCCTTCCCGAGCATCCGGGAATGATTGTTGCCCGGGACCTCAATCTGGACGACCTTCGTCACAGATATATTCGCCACAGCTTACGTTTTGCCCGGGAGAAGGGCAAACCACGATTTGATAGAGGGGACATTGAATACCTGGCAGCCGAAACAGCCACGGATATGGAATGGGTTCGAGGTATCCTGAAGGAGCTTCGGGAGGAGTGAATATGGAACGAAAAGACGATTTTTCCAAGAGGCGGAAGCATCTCGCGGACCTGAAGGAGGAGGACCTTGAAAAAAGGTTCTGGGAGTTGACCGAAAAACTGGTGGATCCCCTGGTGAAGCTTGCCGAAACCCATACCAGTCCATCCATAGAACGCTCTGTACTTTTACGGATGGGTTTTTCCAGTATCGAGGCAAAATCCATCGTGGAAAAGGCGATAGACCATGAGCTGATCGGTAAAGGCGTCGGTCATGTGGTGTACCGGGTTTCGCAGAATGAAAATATTCAGATCAGAGAGGCCGGACTAAAACTGGGGGCGGGAGAGTTGTGGGACACGGCACTGCGACTTTTTTATCGGGACAATTACAAAAAAGATGGAGGAGACCATGGGGCTCACACCTGATAATAAACTGGACATCGAAGGAATAATGAAGGATCTCGAGCACTACCGCCCGAGACGACGGGGTTGGACATGGCGGAGCGGTCGCGGTGATCGTCGTAAAATTGGCGCTTTCGATTATTTTGAAACCTCGGAATCTCTCGCCCGGGGACAGCCGCTGCCCGCGGCACATTATTTTCAGAATATCGATCCGCAACCGGGACCGGTGATTACCACGGAGATCGCTTCCGGCCGCTTTGAGGATGATATTCGGCGGATGCGTATGGCCGCCTGGCATGGCGCAGATCATCTGATGGTCATTCGCACTGCCGGGCAGAGCCACATGGAAGGCCTGATTGAGGGAACACCCCAGGGCGTGGGGGGAGTACCTATCACCCGCAAACAGGTACGGGCCCAGCGAAAAGCCCTGGATCTTATTGAAGACGAGGTGGGCCGTCCTATCAATTACCACTCCTACGTGAGCGGAATCGCCGGGCCGGAAATAGCGGTGATGTTTGCCGAGGAAGGGGTAAACGGGGCCCACCAGGACCCACAGTACAACATCCTCTACCGCAATGTGAACATGATTCGCAGTTTTGTGGATGCTGCAGTGGCAAAAAAACTGATGGCCTGGGCGGATATCGCCCAGATCGATGGTGCCCACAACGCCAATGCCACTGCTCGCGAGGCGTGGAAGGTTATGCCCGAACTGATGGTCCAGCATGGAATAAACGCGATGTTTTCGGTGAAAGTGGGGATGAAAAAGGAGAATATTTGTCTTTCCACTGTTCCTCCGACGGCGCCACCCGCACCGGCCATGCGGATGGACCTTCCCTATGCGGTGGCCTTGAGGGAGCTTTTTCATGAATACAAAATGAGGGCGCAACAGAATACAAAGTATATGACCAGCTCCGCCCGTGAAGCTACGGTGACCCACACTCTCAATCTCCTGATCTCTGAGTTGACCAGCGCGGATATTCAATCCACCATCACTCCGGATGAAGGGCGCAATGTACCTTGGCATATTTACAACGTGGAAGGTACCGATACGGCGAAACAGGCCTTTCTCGGAATGGATGGTCTGAAAGAGATGGTCGAACTGAAGCGCAAGGAAGGGCCTCTGGCGGATAAGGTTCGGGAATTGAAGGAACGGGCGGTACTTTTTCTCGAAGAGATGCTGGAAAGCGGAGGGTATTTCCAATCGGTGGAAGAAGGCTTTTTTGTGGATTCCGGGCAGTATCCCGAGAGAAACGGCGATGGAATCGCACGGAAAATTGAAGGCGGCGTAGGCGCCGGTACCATATACGAACGTGATGAAGATTATATGGCCCCGGTAACGGCGCATTTTGGGTACAATAAGCTTGCACCGTACGGAAAGGAAGCTGAGAACAACCCGTCGATCCTGATCGACGGATCCACCCTGGAGCGACATGAAAAAATAATATTTATAGACGAGCTTGATGAGACCGACAACGTCCATATACGACTTGAAGAAAGCAGGGACCTGCGAAACTCAACGAAGATAAAACCGGAAATGGAATGGCAGGGGGATGGGGTCGTTCTCATTACCCTTTTTCTCCCGATTGAAAAGCGAATCGCCGAATTCAGCGCCGTGGAGATCGGGAAACGAATGGGCCTTGAGGATGTCGAGGTGATCCACACGGAGGTCATGCAGCAGGCGGAAGGGACCCGGGTGGAACTGAAAGGGCGGTTTACCCAGGCAATCGACACGGCGGAGCTTCAGATACCGGATCTTCCGGAAGTTCTCAGCGAGGAGGAAGTGCGAGCGGAAATCAAGGCCCATCCTATGAAGCTTGTTGCCGCAACGGTTGGTCACGATGAGCATTCGGTGGGCCTTCGAGAGATCCTGGATATCAAGCATGGCGGTCTCGAAGGCTTCGGTATAGAATGTCACTATCTGGGGACATCGATCCCTTTGGAGAAACTCATTGATGCGGCGGTGGAACTCGATGCAGACGCGATTCTCGCGTCCACAATAATCAGTCACTACGATATCCACTACCAGCACATGAAGCGGCTCAACCAATTGTGTATTG
>CAZJIN010000459.1:0-2832 GCA_964545955.1 uncultured Sediminispirochaeta sp. | reverse complement strand
AAGAGAACCGTTACTACCACCGCACCGATCATCACCGGTGCGACAAAGGGCATCCCCGGCATGGCATTCAGGTAAGAAATGAAGGCCTGTGCCGTTATGGCCACCGGGCCGATAAGGGCAAGCCACATCCCCCATCCCGATAGAAAACCAATCGGTTTCGAGATGATCCGGGTGGGATACACATAACTCTCACCACCTTCCACCGAATACATTAGATTCAGGTAGATAGTGCTGAGACCCGCGAGGATAACCGGAATTGCACCGATCGCATAAGACACCCAGGTGAGTGATCCCGCGTATTTCGCCCCTATTCCTGTAATGATAAAAACCCCTGCTCCTATAACAATTCCGGCGGTAATGGCCGTCACGTCAAGGATCCCCAACTGCCTGTGAAGTTTCTTTTCCTGTGACATTCTAAATTCCTCCCTATATACGAATGTATAAATATTCGTAAACTATACCACAACATGCCGGTAGGGGAAAGTTAATTTTTGAAATAATTCTATATGAGTAAATAAGTAACATTTAATAATAAACGACTGAAATGATAATGTATATAAATACATTTTCAGCCCTAAGAAGGGAAATCCAGCAGCAAAACCGCCTCCCTCAGTATTCGATCTGCAAGCCCGATCCTATCTCCCGCATCGGAGCCGCCCGGGAGAGGCGTACCCGACTTGGAAAGTCCGTACAGTGGCAAGCACTCAAAACAGACAGGTTCAGGGAACCAAGATACTCCGCCGTCCCTTCAAGCTGTTTCTTCGGAGGATCAAGGAGATGAAAACCGCCGATGATGTCGTAGACCTGGTCCACCCCGGTCACCTGTTTCGCCTTTTCCACGATGTTGCAGATCCCCGCGTGGGAGCATCCGGTGATGACCACCAGCCCCTTCTCCCCCTTGTAAGCCAGGGCGGTATCGTCGGGAAGATCGTCGGGAACATCCCCTTCGGCTTCCTTGCGCACACCGATGGGTCCCGGTCGCTCGAAATCAAACTTCCGCTTAATCTCTCCCAGGAATACCAGGCGATCGTTGAACCAATACGGATCCCGACTTTCAATGATCTCCATGTTGGTCGCGCAGACCTCCTTCGAGACAAACATGCCGATGGAAAGCGTTCCGTCAATCTCCTTCGGTACGAAAGCCGCGGGATGGGCAATCATCTTCGGACAACGCGCATCGCGATCCTCAAATCGTCTCTCCATACACCGCCGAAGGAAGGGCTCCAGGCCCCCCGTGTGATCGATATGCCCGTGGGAAATCGCCAGGTAATCGGCTGTGGTCGGGTCTATTCCGAACTTCGCCGCGTTGAGCATGAAGGCGTCCGAATATCCCGCGTCGAACAGGATCGTCGTATCGCCATCCTCGATGAAGTAGGAGACCGCCGGTTCAGCGAGAAAGTAGCGGTCAATGATCGTTGAATTGTCCATTAGTATTGTAATTTTCATGCATCCAGCATATACCTCCCGCTGCTTTTAGTACAATACCTCAGCAATTCTAATTGTGGATAGTGCAATGCACTATCCACAATTAGAATGCCTCCAACCGTTTGGATATACAAAATTTTGCGAAGAAAATGAAGCAAATTCAAAATTTGGAAGTCTAGGAACTTCCAAATTTTGAATAGCTCACAATACCTTTATTGCCTAAACCCGGCATGTACAGTATTCTTGAACAGTCATGTCAGAAATAAAGAGAGGGCAAAACCTCCTGACCGAACCGATCCCCCGGCTTCTCCGGTCCGTGGGAATACCCGCGGCGGTGGGTTTTTTTTTCAACACCATGTTCAACGTCGTGGATACCTGGTACGCCGGAATGCTTTCTACCACCACCCTCGCGGCTTTGAGTCTCTCCTTTCCCGTATTTTTTCTCATAATCGCCTTCTCCAACGGATTTTCCGTCGGGGTAACCTCGATTGTAGGCAATGAATTCGGTGCGGGAAGGGATAGGCGCGGGGCCTTCATGTCCGCGCAGGCCTTCGGACTGGCCGTCAGTCTATCTCTTCTGTTGGGCTGCATCGGTCAGCTTGCGGCGGGCCCCATGTTTCGTTTCCTCGGAGCTGAGGGAGAGTACCTCGACAAAGCCCTGAGTTACATGCGTATCATTTTCGCGGGTTCAACCTTTTTTATCTTCAACAATACCCTGAACGGTATTCTTCGCGCTCATGGTGACACCGCGAGTTACCGCAACTTTCTAATCGCCGGCTCACTGCTCAACCTGCTTTTCGATCCGCTTTTCATCTTCGGCTGGTTTGGACTGCCGCGGCTCGGCATCGCCGGAGTGGCCCTCGCGACCATTCTGATTCAGGGCGTCGGAACCGTCTACATGCTCTTTCGGGTACGGAGCCATGGATCCCTCGCGGGAGTATCAGCTGCTGATTTCCGTCCCGACCTCAAGGCCTGGGCGGAACTTCTCGAACAGGGAATTCCCGCTACCCTCAACTCCCTCACCGTGGGGATCGGGATCTTCGTGATCACATGGTTCCTTGGACAGTTTGGCGAAACCGCCGTAGCCGCCTATGGGGCTGCGGTCAGGATCGAACAGATTGGGTTGCTCCCCTCTATCGGTATTTCCACCGCTGTGCTCAGTCTCACGGCGCGAAACTGCGGGGCCGGCCGACTGGACCGGGTTCGGGAGACCGAGATTTCCGCCCTGAAACACGGCTTGATCCTGCTGCTTCCGGCACTTGTTTTTTTGGTGGCTGCTCCGAAGCTTGTGGGTTTTTTCAGTGAAGATCCCGAAGTGATCGCCCTTGGCGCCCGGTACCTCAGGATCGATTCCCTCACCCTCTACGCCTATATCGTACTCTTTGTTCATGTCTCGATGCTTCAGGG
>CAZJIN010000458.1:0-2833 GCA_964545955.1 uncultured Sediminispirochaeta sp. | reverse complement strand
ACCCACTATACATATTATATCATTTATATTGATCTTTGAAAAGATCTTTCTTGCGGGGTCGATGATTTTAACGGAAGAGCATGTGTGACAGCTGTACCGGTGATTTCAACGAACACTAAAGGGAGTTTTTTCAAGCAAAAAGGGAAACGGAGGTATTTTTATGCACAACGCATGGCGGGAAATACAGAAACTGAACGAAAATCAGGAGATCTGGTGGGACAGTTCTCCCGTGGTATGGCCCAACTTCAAGGACGATATGGCAGTCTATCCCGGCCTCACTGATGACGAGCGAAAATGGCTGGCCGATGAGCTTGCAGGAATGTTTTTTCCCGCTCCGGTAGACCAGTGGCTTTACAAGGGTTGTACTACCAATCCCCCTTTGAGCTGGGCGGTACTGAAAACCCGTAAAGAGGAGTGGGCGGGGATCATCAAGGATCTGCGGAAGAGCTACAATGGCAGCTCCAAGTACGGTCTGTTCCGCAAGGTCTACGTCGAGGTGGTGCGACGGGGAGCCGAGCGCTTCATGCCCCTCTTCGAGGCGAGCAACGGTACCCAGGGACATATTTCCGCGCAGGTAGACCCCCTTTTGAATAAGAATGAGGCGGCGATGAGAGAGATGGCCGACGAGCTGTCTGAGATCTCACCGAACGTGATGATAAAGATCCCCGGCGCCACCGCGGGTATTCCGATTTTCGAGTATCTCGCAGGCAAAGGAGTCGCTACCAACGCGACGGCGGTTTTTACCCTGCCCCAGATAATGGCTGTAGCCGAGAGTGTGGCCAGGGGAAGGAAAAAGCACCTTGCCGAGAACAAGACTCCGAAGCACGGCTGGAGGGCGGTGTGTACCCATATGACCGGACGGCTGGAGGATTCGAAGGCCCTGCGCGGGGTGATCGATGCGAACAACATGGCGATCAACGCCTACGAGCTGCGGGTGGCCAGTGAATACGTGGTGAAGACGGCGGCACGATTGTTCAAGGAAAGAGATCTGCCGATCAAGATGCTCACCTGCTCGGCCAGGAAACACAAAAGCTTGGACGGCCAGGTGGAGTATCCGCACATTGAGATGTTTGCCGGTGGAGACATGGTCTACACCGTACCGCCAAAGGTGATTGGTGATGTGCTGGTGCATTATCGGAATCGTCCGATAGTGTCGAACTGGGAAAGAGAACCGGACCCGACGGTAATGAAGAAGTTGAACACGATCGAATACTTCCGCCAGTCTTCCACTGAGGGTGGCTTCGCGGTGGAACAGTTCGACGAGATTACCTCTATGGTAGAGAACATGGATGCCTTCCAGAAGGCTTTCCGGGAAATGATCGACTATGTGGGGTCCTTTCTGTAGGGAAACTTTTCTGGTAGAATTAAAGCGAAAATGATCCGGCGGCCATGGTTACCTACGAAGTGCTGCATAAAAGGCCGCCGGTTTTCAATTTGAATAGAATGGAAGTGAACAAATGAAAGAAAGAGACGAGCTGGTAAAGGAGCTTTCGCGGAAGGCGGTGCAGGTACGGAAAAACATCCTGCGGATGATAAAAGCCGGCGGAGCAGGACACGCCGGAGGTGCCCTCTCAGCGACGGATATCATAACTGTGCTGTATTTTCACGCCATGCGGTTAAAACAAGGTGATCCTGCCTGGGAAGACCGGGACCGTTTTGTGTTGTCCGCGGGGCACAAATGTCTTGCCCTCTACGCGGTTCTCGCGGAGAAGGGGATCATGGATGAGGCGATTCTGGATACCTACGGGGCGATTGGCAGTAAGCTGCCGGGACACCCCGATATGCACAAAATTCCCGGAGTTGAGAGCAACACCGGAGCCCTGGGACATGGACTCTCCATAGCCGGTGGAATGGCCATGGGGCTGAGAATGAGTGGCAAAGACGCCAAAGTCTACGTGGTGATGGGGGACGGCGAACTGGCCGAAGGTTCGAACTGGGAAGCCGCCGCGGCAGCCTCCCATCACGGACTGGATAATATGCTCGTTTTTGTAGACAAGAACGGCCTGCAGATCAGTGGTGATACGAAGGATGTCATGAGCTACGACCCCCTTGCTGATCGATGGAAATCCTTCGGCTGGTCGGTCCGCGAGATCGACGGACATGACTACAAACAGATTCTAAACTGCACGGACAGTATTCCCTTTGAAAAAGGTAAACCTTCGGTGGTGATTGCCCATACCGTCAAGGCCAAGGGCTACAGTTTTGCCGAGGGAAATTACAAGTACCACTACTGGAAGGCAACAAAGGAAGAGATCGAACAGGCCGAGCGGGACCTGGAAGAAGCGGAGAGGAGCGTAAGAGTATGAGTGGCGAAATGTTGGATCCGCGAAAAACCTTTGGTGAAGCCCTGACCGAAACGGCCGGGGGCAACACGAATATCCTGGCGATTTCGGCGGACAGTTCCTCCGGTAGTGGCCTGGGACCCTTCAAGGAGAAGTACCCCGAACGTCACATCGAGTTCGGAATAATGGAGCAGGGAGTGATCGGTTACGCCTCGGGCCTTGCCACCACTGGCAAAATCCCCTTTGTGGTGGCTATTGCCCCCTTCGTCACCTCGAGACCTTTCGAGATGGTCAGAGACGACGTGGGTTACATGAAGCAGAATGTGAAGATCGTCGGCCGATGCGCAGGGATGAGCTACTCAGATTTGGGACCGACCCACCATTCCCTTGAGGATATTGCGATCCTGCGAACCATACCCGGTTTTACGATTGTAGCCCCTTCGGATCCCGTGGAAATCCGCGCGGCGGTTGCGGCGGCAGCCGTGTACAAAGGACCGGTCTACCTCAGAATCTCCCGAGACAAGATGCCCGTGATCAACGATGGACCGGAC
>CAZJIN010000457.1:0-2844 GCA_964545955.1 uncultured Sediminispirochaeta sp. | reverse complement strand
CGCCCTTGGCGCCCGGTACCTCAGGATCGATTCCCTCACCCTCTACGCCTATATTGTTCTTTTTGTTCATGTTTCGATGCTTCAGGGGCTCAAAAAGCCACGCTTCGCCATAGCCATCGGCTTGTTTCGGCAGCTTATCGCCCCGGTGCCCATATTCTGGTTCTTCTCCGGCCCCCTCGGAATGGGTGTCACCGGGGTCTTTTGGGGGATCTTCGTGGTCACCTGGATTGCCGCGGGGATCGCGGCGGTGTATGGGCGGAGATTTCTCGGGAAGCTGATATTCCCTCCCTCCGCCGAAGAACACAAGCCCGACACCTGATCTTCGGGCTGCCGGGCTCGTTATAAACAAACGGACTTGCAGCCGGGCCTCCGGGCTTGTTATAGGCAAACGGGCTTATCACCCGCCCTAAAAAAGAATAGCCGCCGCCAGCACAGCTTTCGGGAAAAGGGCTGTGAGACCCCATTCGATGCTATCCGTTTCCAGAGTGGAAATATAGACAGGGTAAAGTAGCCCGGAGATCAGAAAGTGCTCACCCAGGGGGTAGTTTACCCCGAGGCGAAGACCCCCATTCACATTTTCCGCGTATTCCAGATCACCGGTCCCAAAGGTGTTGATGAGCTCCGCTCCCACCGAGACGGCGGTCTCGTCATGAAAGGGATGAAGGTTGTAGCCTATATGCCCGCCTACGCTGAGTTCACCACTATTTGCGTACGCGGAAGCACCGTCACCCTGGATCAGCCTTCCCTTAAGGGACAGATCCAGTCGGTTTGAATACACCAGTACCCCGAGATAGGAATCACTGGACATCTGGATACCCATCTTCATCCCGCCTGGCTCGTCCCAGCTGAAAAGGAGAGTCGCGCAAAACAGAAAAAGAACAAAAAGTATGGCAAATCGTTTCATAGGACCTCCGGTATTTTTTGTTGGACCCTACATAGGATAACCGAGAACACCGGGAATCTCAACAAAGAACTTTTTTTAATTAATTGGTATGAAAAATCTTTCCGTTCGATAGTCCTTGACCTGAAACGACCAAACAAAGTAACCTGTTTCTGAGACGGTTCAGCGATTCCTGGAGGCGGTTAGCTTTGAACGTGTTCGATGAATTCAAGGAAATAGTTGACATCTTTGAGACGGAGCAAATTAGTTATGCTCTTGCCGGGGGTGTTGCTCTCTCATTTTATATGGAACCTCGCTTTACAAGAGACATAGATTTTCTGATACTCTCGACAGATCTGAAAAAAATTTCGGAACTTTTGGAAAAAAATGGGTATTTTGAATCAGCTCCCCCATGGACCTTCACCGGAATAGAACTCACCCTGCATCGGTTTATGAAAACCCTGGAAAATGAGGATGAAATGCTGATAGACCTTCTGGTCGGATCATCCCAACATATAAAAAATATCATTAACCGGGCTATGATCGCCAAATCCGGAGAAGGATCAGTACGGGTTGTAAAAAAAGAAGACCTCGTATACCTGAAACAAGTCCGGAACTCAAGCCAGGATAGGGTTGATATAGAGAAACTTGAAAATGGATAGAATAGACCTGATACTGAAACAGCTGAGTGAACTCTACGAGTTTAATAAAAAACTACGATCCTTCACGATTCGGGAGACAGGGGTCGCCGGTTCCCCATGGACATCACAGGTAGCCGCGGGGCAAGAGTATAGCCGACCTCATCACAAAAATTCTCCACAGGATGAAACAACCAGATCCGCCGGTGCACAAAAGGAAGAAAGATGAATAAACTCAGAATCGGTATCGCCCAGGTCAACACGAAGGACAACATCGATGAGTCCTTCCGGACTATCGAACGGCTCACCGCTGAGATCGCCGCCCGGGGAGGAGACCTCGCGGTGTTTCCCGAGATGTCGACCTATCTCTCGGAACTCGACATTTCCCCGGCAGCACAGTGTCTGGAAGGCGAGGTGATATCACGGTTCCGGGAGCTTGCCAAAAAATACGGAATCCATCTGCACAACGGCAGTTTCGTGGAAAAACCGAAGGAAGAAGTCGGACCGAAAGGGAAAGAGACAGGTATGGACGCCGGAAAACCGGTTTCGGCAACCGGCGCGAAAGCGGGGGCTGTCGGTACGACTGCGGGGGCTGCCGGTACGAAAGCGGGGGCGGTCGGTACGAAAGCTGATGCTGCCGGTACGAACGCCGGGGCAACCGGCGAGAGCGGATCCATTTCGAAGGCCTTCAACACCTCCGTTTTTATCAACCCCGAAGGTGAGATCGAAGCGGTCTACCGCAAGATCCACCTTTTCGACATAGAACTATCCGGCGATCTCGCTTATCGTGAGTCCGACCGTTTTCTTCAAGGGCAAAAGGTGGTAAACCACCGCAACCGCCTCGGTGACTTCGGCTTAACCGTTTGTTACGACCTCAGGTTTCCCGAACTCTACCGGAGCCTCGCCCTTCGGGGCGCAAAAATCATCTTCGTACCCTCAGCCTTCACCCTTTTCACCGGAAAGGACCACTGGGAACCCCTGCTTCGGGCGCGGGCGATCGAGAACCAGGTCTACATAGTCGCGCCCAACCAAATAGGCGAACATCCCGCGGAAAAAAAATGCTATGGCAACAGTATGATCGTCGACCCCTGGGGCAAGGTAATCGCCCGCGCCTCCGACCGCGTCGAAGCGGTGGTGACGGACATCGATATCGACTACGTGGATGAGGTGCGCGGGAAACTGCCCAGTCTGAACAACAGGGTGGAACTCGAAAACCTCGAATGAAAGGTATCATACCCCAGGGCAAGCCCTGGACCCGGGCCGCTTTTGCCGCCCACTCCGACCCAAGGGTCGGGGTATTGATACCTTTCCTTCCCTTCGCTCACT
>CAZJIN010000456.1:0-2845 GCA_964545955.1 uncultured Sediminispirochaeta sp. | reverse complement strand
TCAGTTATGAGAAGGAAGGGCGTGGCACTACTCAGTGGCATACCGACATGGAGGGGTGTACCCATTTTTTCTACAATGACGGGGATGGAAAAATTCACGAGAAATTCTGTGACGGGATCCGGACCTACCTTTATCGGGAGAAGCGTGAAAATGAAACCTTTAGGATATCTGAGGAGTTTCCCGGGGAGGGGCGGGAGATTGAAGAGGTCCTCGATCATAAGAGAAGACCCCTTCTCAGAATTGAGAAGGTGGATGGACAGGTACGGCGGGAGGAATACCTGTATGAGGAAAAAGTTCTCAGGGAGTTGATCGTTGAGTACGGCGGGAGTGTGGAAAGGACGGTCTACACCTATGCAAATGACCCGGCAGCTTCCGCCGACACGGCAGGGGACGGGAAAAGTTTGCGGAACGAGGAATTTTACCGAGATGAGGTACTTGTGAAGGAGATTTTTTATCTCAAGGGAGACAGGCGACGGGAGGTCCTCTACAGGGAGGGACTTCGCGTGGTGGAATTGCTCTACGAGGGGGAAGAACTGCTCGAAAGGAATTCAATTTCTGAGAACGGAACGGAGAGATGAAAATACACCTGCCCTGGATTCTATTTATCGGAAGAAGATATATCCGGTCGAAACGAGAAGGCCGCGCGGTCACACCCTCGACCATATCGATAGGGGGAATTGCGGTAGGGGTGACGGCCCTTATCGCGGTGATGAGTGTGATGAACGGGCTGCAGATGGGGTTTATCGAGGATATTCTGGAAATCCAATCCTACCACCTGAGGGTATCGGCTCGAGACACGGAATTGCTACCCCCGGCGGAAAGTGTCTCGACGTTGAAGGAAGTTGAGACCGCCGTCTTGTTCAGGGACACCCAGACCCTCGTACAGGGGGAGTTCTCGGACTACCAGTCCGTGATGGTTCGGGGAATAGAACAGGTAGGAGCCCTGAAGGATAGAAATCTGATGGAGCATATCAGTATTGTGGACGGTGAGTTCAAGCTCAAAAATGGAAAAATTCCGGGTGTGGTGATCGGGGACCAGCTTGCTCGAAGGCTCGGACTCGGTGTCGGTGATACGATGCAGATGGTAACCATGAGGGGAAGCTCCTTTGCCGGCCTGCAGCCTCAGCACACGGAATTTGAGGTGACCGGTATTTTTCACAGCGGGTACTATCAGTACGACTCGGCCTTCAGTTTTGTGGAACTTGAGAATATTGACAGAATAGACAGTACAAGCTCCGATCTCGTCCTTGGTATCAAGTTGAAGGACCGCTTCCAAGACCGAAGGGGGATGCGTGATGTGGCCGGTCTGCTTTCGAATCGTGAGGGAGAATTCGTGGTACAGTCGTGGCGAGAGTACAACCGTGCTTTTTTCGGCGCGTTGAAAATGGAGAAGCTCACCATGACGGCCCTGCTGGGATTGATATTTTTGGTAGTGGCGGTGAATATTAAAAACTCCCTGGAGCGTTCAGTTGTGGAAAAGCGTGAGGATGTGGGTATACTGAGAGCGGTAGGTGCCTCTACCGGTTCGGTGAGGACCGTCTTTTTAATGGAAGGCTGGCTGATCGGGGTTTCCGGCACGCTTATCGGTTTACCCGTGGGAATGCTCCTGAGTATACACATAAACCGGATTTTCCACGGTGTGGAATGGGTGATGAACGGTGTGCTGAACATACTGACGGGTCCTTCCTCTCCCTTCGGCGGAGGCGGGGGTATCAGGATTTTTTCCTCGGGCGCGTTCTATATGCAGGAGATTCCCGTGAGAATCCTGTACGGTGATGTGTTCGGCATCGCCCTCTTCGCCATCGCCGTGGCGATCATGGCGGCTTTCACCGCGTCAAAGAGAATTACGGAATTCAATCCCGCGGAGATACTGAAAAATGAGTAAGAAAACTGTAGTCAATCTGGTGAATGTGGGCAAAATGTACAGAAATGGACCGGAGGAGTTGCATATCCTGCGCGGCGTGGATCTTGAACTAAAGCAGGGGTCAAGCATCGTGATCACCGGTGAGAGCGGATGTGGAAAAAGCACCCTTCTCAACCTGATAGGAGGTCTTGATGCTCCCAGTTACGGTTCGATCGAAGTTACCGGTGTACGTGTTGATTCGGCCTCTGAGGAGCGGCTGAACCGGTATCGAAACAAACAGGTGGGCTTTATTTTTCAGTTTCACTACCTGCTGAAGGAATTCACCGCCCTGGAAAATGTGATGCTCCCCGCCTTTATGGGGGGTGCTTCAAAAAAAGACGCCCTGGAACGGGGGGAGATGCTTCTGAACCAGGTGAACCTTGGGCAAAGGAAAGATTTCTATCCCTCCAGGCTGTCCGGAGGTGAAAGCCAGAGGGTAGCGGTGGCCAGGGCTCTGATAAATCAGCCGGATATTATCCTTGCAGACGAACCCACGGGCAACCTGGACGAACGGCATTCCGGTATCGTTGCGGATCTTCTTTTTGAGCTCACAGGAAGGTACAATACCACCTTGATCGTTGTAACCCATGATATGTCCTTCACCGGCAAGGCGGAACGCCATTTGACCCTCAGAGAGGGTGTGCTGTGATCGAATCGGCCTCTTTGTTCCTCGGATTCAGGATGCTTTTTTCCGCCGGGGCTTCACAGAAAGCGACTAGACATTTGATCGGTGCCATCCTCGGTATTGCCCTGTCCCTTGTTCCCTTGATAACGGTAATAGAGGTTTCCGGTGGAATGATCGAGGGGATTACCAGGAGGTTTATCGAAATCGGCTCCTACCACCTTCAGATAAAGTCCTATTCACCGGTTGACCAGGAAGAAAAAGCAAGGATGTTGGAAACGGTCCTCCGCCACCCGGATGTAATCAGGACTCACAAGGTG
>CAZJIN010000455.1:0-2845 GCA_964545955.1 uncultured Sediminispirochaeta sp. | reverse complement strand
CCGGAAAAAGGAGCCACGATGGATTCAGCGGGATGGTTCGATCAGGATGACCTTGTATCCGGTACTAATTATACAGTAGCTGCGGACTATTACCTTGTCCTCCGGTTCCCTTTGCCGGACCGGGTCCGTTGTACATCCGCATCTCTTAAGTTCACCGCGACAAGTGCCAATGATAATGCAATGATCTACCCGGTGAGCTCCCGGTTGTTCGAGCATATGGGCGATTATGAGAGAATGAGTATGATTGATTTTCAGAACGGTAGTAGTTTCCTTGTGAGTGAGGCTGTGTCTGCTCTAGGCGCCGACATCACTGATGCGGTGAATGCCGCGATCTTATACGGATCCGATACCTTCGTGATAGAGGTCGGTGAAGGATTGGCAAGCTGGGATGATGTGTTTGGCTCCGAAAATCTCACCCTCGACTACGAACAGTACTGAACTCCACGACGGGAAAAACAATGAAGAAAATAAAAATACCGATACCGAAAATCGATCTTCTAGATCTGATAAAGCAAACAGTTCTCATCGCGATAGGCAGTGTGGTTTTCGGTGTGGGCCTGTCCTGTTTTCTCGTGCCCTACAAGATTGCACCGGGAGGGGTCGGCGGGCTCAGTCAGATCTTTTTTCACTTTATGGGCGTTCCCGTCGGAGTCAGTATGATCGTGATGAACATCCCCCTCTGGATAATCGGGATGATTTTTGTGGGAAGGCAGTTTGGAATGGGGACCTTTGTGGGGTTTTTTAGCAGTGCTGTCGCCGCCGACCTGACGGCGCCACGTAATCTCTAC
Source organism: uncultured Sediminispirochaeta sp. (assembly GCA_964545955.1). Taxonomy (GTDB): domain Bacteria; phylum Spirochaetota; class Spirochaetia; order DSM-16054; family Sediminispirochaetaceae; genus DSBN01. The sequence goes on along the minus strand of CAZJIN010000455.1, from coordinate 2,057 downwards.
CGTTGGGGGCTCTTGCGGAACATGTTTGACAAATACAATATCCTTCCCGATGGAACCTTCAAGCCCGTGAATGACTGGGCCCTGACCGACAGTATTTTTGTGGCGGCCATAGCGGGGGCCCTCCTGCTTGGCGTGGGGATGGGGATTATTTTCAAGGCAAGGGCATCCACTGGAGGGACAGATGTTCCGGTGGCGATCCTCAAGAAGCATTTCGGTATCTCCATGAGCAATGGATACCTCCTGGTGGAGAGTGTGATCATTCTTTTCACCGGTTACATGTTTCGGGATGTAAATATTGTGATATGGAGTTATTTTGCCCTGTTTCTCACGGGAAAGTTTATTGATATTGTCACCGAAGGCATCAGCAGGGTGAAAGCGGTTTATATTATTCCATCCAGCGATGAGAAGGCGGAACGGATCAAGGATCTTATCTATTCGGAACTCGACAGGGGGGCCACTTTTTTTCAGGGAATCGGGACCTACACAAAGCTCCCGAAGAAAATTCTCTATGTCACGTTTCATGTCCGTCAGACCTCACGACTCAAGAGGATTGTACTCAAGGAAGATCCCGAAGTATTTATGGTGATGCAGGACGTGCACGACGTGATAGGATACGGGTTCAGGTCACGAATCATGGAGATCTGACTGGAGAGAATTTAGATACCCTGCCAATAGGTGACTGGGTGTAGTTGCTCCCGGGAAATTTTGAGAGATGCTTATTCTTGAAATTATTTGAATTGTAATCTTTAGAAAAATGATTCTTTTGAGTTTTTAAGTGGATAATGTTATAGTATTAAAAGAAATGTCGATATTTCCCCAATTATTAGCAATTATCGTAATAGAATGGAGATAAATTTTTAATAAAAAACTGTGATGTGCTCTTGATTATAAATATTAAGTACTGTAAAATATATAGTACGAAATAAATATTTTCTCTTTGTTAGAAAGTATATTAAAAGGTAAGTTGAAGAGCACGGGGGAAAAGGTGAGTCGATATCATGACAACAGCTATGACATATTGGTGACGCTACGTCAGATCATTCGGGCAATCGATATGCATTCAAAGCAATTGGTCAAACGCTATGGTTTGACCGCACCTCAGTTGATGGTGTTGAAGGAAATCATGGCGGACCAAGACATCAATATCGGGCGTGTCGCAAAAAAGGTGAGCTTGAGTCAGGCCACCGTAACAAACATTATAGATAGACTTGAGGCCCGGGACCTGGTGACGAGGGAGCGGAGTTCCCAGGACAAACGAAGGGTTATCGTTCGTGTAACCGACAAAACGAGGGAAATATTAAAAAATAATCCCTCCGTTCTGCAGGAGGAATTCCTCTGCAAGTTCAAAGAACTACAGAATTGGGAGCAGAACCTTATTTTGTCTTCGATCCAGCGGATCGCGAAGATGATGAACGCAGAGGATATTGAAATCACCCCGGAGATTGAGAATCGTTATATATAAGCACAGAAAAATAGCGTCAGCCCTCAGGGTTTGAGAAGGATTTTTTCCAGAATATTGACAGGAGAAAAAATCTCCGGCCACTCATCTATATCAACAGCCATATAATAACAGAAACCGGGTCTGAGCCTGGTCCGTTCATGGGTAAATGAAAAAATAAGGTCCTCAAAAGAAGGATTGTGACCAACCAGGAGTATAAGTTCAAACTTCTCGGGGAGTTCCGCGATCAACCTGAGGAGATCTTCTTCGGTGGCGGCGTACAGCTCCTCATTTGTTTCAAAGGATACTTCCCCGGCAGGCTGTTTTAGATACTCCCCGGCTGTTTCAATCGCGCGTTTCGCCGGTGAGCTGATAACCCGATCGGGTCGGCCTAAACGGGCTGATATTTTCAAAGCGACCGATTGAACTTCCAGATACCCCCTGGGACTCAGGGTACGGTTAAAATCTGAAGGTCCTGTTTCGGCATGGCCGTGTCTCAGGAGGGCGATTCCTTTCATACCTATACTATAAGATCAAAGATAAAGAATTACCAGAATACCGCCATGGTATTTTCTGTTTTTCCCGTGCCGGGTGGCGAAAAGCGTGCGGTTTTACCGGG
>CAZJIN010000454.1:1198-2846 GCA_964545955.1 uncultured Sediminispirochaeta sp. | reverse complement strand
CATAACCCGGATGGCGCCCTGACGTCCCAGCACGATAATCCAGGAAAACGCGCCAACGAAGGCCGGCATGATAATCGGAAGTATTCCGAGGCTGAGCAGGAGTCTCTTGAAGGGAAAATCAACCCGTGCCACCAGATATCCCATTGGAATCCCTAGAGCGGAGGTAAACAGAACGACGGAAATACTGATATACAGGGAGTTCCAGAGTGATCTCAGGTAAAGCGAGCTGTCCAGGAAGTTGCTGAAATTCCCCAGGGTCAAATTGCGAAAAGATATGGCTTCCCCCTTTGGAATAAAAGCCGTCACCACAGTACGCAGCAGGGGATATGCAAGGAATATCGCCACAAATATAACTGCGGCACCCAATACAAAATATGAGGAATAATCTTTTTTTTCTTTCCTCAACCGGGGCTCTCGGTTTTTCTCCTTCCTTGTTGTTATCATCATCAGGCGAGCCTCTCTCCGTCCATGAAAACAAGGATGTGTTCCGGTGCAAAATCGATTCTGACGGTATCTCCTTCACGAGCTGTCGCGTTTTCCCCGTCGATATCAACCTGGAGGATTTTCTCTTCCCCGTCGATTTTTGCCACTATTTGATACCGTATATACTTTCCGAGAAACTGCTGGATCTGCACGTACCCGTTGAAACCGGTTTTTTCGTTTTTTCCATTATCCTGAAGGATCCTGATATGTTCCGGTCGAAGAGCGGCTATGAGTTTCGCATCCCGGGAGAGGTTTTCCGTACTTAATGATACCGGCCAGGAATTTTTTCCAATCTCCACGAAATTTTCTCCTTCTTTGCGTAACGGACGCGCTTCAAAAAAATTCATGGTTCCGATAAACCCCGCAATAAACTGGTTCCGCGGGTTGGAGTAGATTTCAAAAGGGGATCCAACCTGGCATATCACACCGCCTTCCATTATCGCCAGGCGGTCGCTGATTGCCATAGCCTCCAGCTGGTCGTGGGTCACATAGATGGTGGTAACTCCGGCGGCTTTCTGGATACGTCTGATCTCTGAGCGCATCTGTACTTTAAGCTTGGCATCGAGGTTGGCTAAAGGTTCGTCAAGGAGGAGAAGCTCAGGGCCGTACACCAGCGCACGGGCAAGGGCTACTCGCTGCTGTTGACCGCCGGAAAGTTCATTGGGACTTCGGTTCAGTACTCCCGGCAGGTCTACCAGGTCCATGATGTCTTCTACCTTCTTTGTTATTTCTTCCTGTGGAGTCTTTCGAATTCTCAGTGCATAAGCGACGTTTTCGAATACCGTCATATGCGGGTAGAGGGCATAATTCTGAAAAACCATTCCGATATTTCGCCTGTAGGGCGGTATCAATGAAAAATCCCTGTCGCCATAGTAGATTTTCCCCTCATTGATGGCTTCGAGACCGGCCGTGCTTCGCAACAATGTTGTTTTGCCGCATCCGCTCGGTCCAAGGAGGCAGAAGAGTTCTCCCTCCTCGACCTCTGCTGAGACTTTGTTCAGGGCCAGGACTTCCGTACCTCTTGTTTCAAACTTTTTTACTATGCCGTCATACCTTAATCTTGGGCTCAAGGATATCTCCTCTTTGTTTTTTCCGGTTCGGGGGTGCAGTGAGAAAAACCGAAACCTGCATTGGAGATTTAGGTACTCCGTTTATGTTCAAAATC
>CAZJIN010000454.1:0-1188 GCA_964545955.1 uncultured Sediminispirochaeta sp. | reverse complement strand
TGAACTTCCTTTTTTGTTTTTCCCGGTGGGGGGGCCCAGGAAAAAATCCAAACTCCTATTTTGGGGTTTTTGTTCCTCTGCTTATGTTCAAAATCTACTTATTTTATTAAGTCAACCACGTCCATTGTGAGGTCTTCTCTTACCTCAGCCGCTTCAATGGCGTCATAGGGTACGAGAGTCACCATTTCAAGGGGGGGTAGTCCTGCAGGCACGGGGACATTCGGGTGCACCGTTCTTCTCATCCTGGATTCGTACACGATAGTAAGGGCCTCCTCAGTCACGATCCAGTCCATGAACTTCTTCGCGTTTTCGAGGTTCGCGGTACCCTTTATAATACCCGAAGCATCAAAACGTGCGCCGGTACCTTCGCTTGGGTAGGCTACGGCTACGGGAGCTCCTTCTTCAATTTTGCGGGCGACATTGTAATCTCCGGTCACCCCAATGGCATACTCACCGCGACTTACCGCTTCAGGCACGATCTTCGAAGAGGTGACAAAGGTGACGTTGGGTACGAGTTTTTTAATAAAATTAAATCCCAACAGCTCATTCATCTGGTAAATCTGGGAGTAGGCTGATCCCGACATCGACGGATTGGCCATGATGACCTGTCCTGCGTATTTTTTGTCGGCCAGATCTTCCCAGCTCTTCGGAAATTCAGATTTGCGCAGGAGATCGGTATTCACGATAAAAGCCTGAATCGGCATGGACATCCCGTAGTATTTTGGAGTGTCTCGTGTGTCCTTCAACAATTCGGGGATTTTATCGGATTTAACCGCGTATCCCGTGAAGAGGTCATAGTTACCCTCAAAGGCTTCCTGTGCAATCCCGAGAATTATATCGCCGGTGGGATTCGGTTGCTGTGCTTGAAGCCTTGTAAGCAGTTCACCGGAACCGGCAGTGATAATATCAATGCCCAGTTCGGGATGTTTTTCATTGAAAGCCTGTACGAGGGCGTCCGTCAGTTCAGCGGATGTGGCGCTCCATATAGTGAGGCTTTTTGATTCCGTTTCTTCCTGAGCTCCTTCGGCGATTGCAAATGTTGCAACGATAAAAATTAGCAAACCAAGTAAAACTCTTTTCATTTTCGTCCTCCTTATTAACATGTAATGTTATTATAAATTCAGTATAACATCATTTATCCCGGTGTCAAGTTGAAATATCCCCCTTGCAAGTCCTTTTTCGAGGGGA
>CAZJIN010000453.1:0-2847 GCA_964545955.1 uncultured Sediminispirochaeta sp. | reverse complement strand
TCGGAGCTGCGCACCGGCTCCTCCCCCTCCGAAGAGATTGCCGCATGTGAACGGTTTATCGCAAAATACACTCCCTCCAGAGGGACGGAAAAACTGAGTCCAATGCCCGGACTTAGATTTCAATCGGGGGAGTTCACCCTCCTGGTAGGACGAAATTCAAGGGAAAATGATACCCTTCTTCGGCATTACACGCGGGGAAACGACTACTGGCTTCATACCCGTGATTATCCCGGGGGATATGTCTTTATCAAGTATGTCTCGGGTAAGTCTGTCCCGCTGGAAACCCTCCTCGACGCGGGAAATCTCGCCCTCCACTATTCAAAGGGCCGCGCTTCGGGAAAGGGCGAACTCTACTACACCAGGGTAAAATACCTCCGTCGGGTCAGGGAGGGCAAGGAAGGGCTTGTGCTCCCCACCCACGAAAAGAACATATCGGTAAGACTCGATGAGGAAAGGCTCCGACGGATCATGAACGCGCCCTTGGACAACCATTGAAAGAGATACCCATGTGCGTGATAATAGAGATCGGAACATATATTCCAATTTCGGGAGGAAAGAATGAGTTTCTCACTGAGTAAAGAAGAAAAATATCTCCTTCTGGCAACGGCGAGGGAAAGTATCCGTACCTACTTCACCGGAGAACCTCCTAAGCACGACACTCCGACAAAAAACCTTCTCACGAAGTGCGGGGCCTTCGTCACCCTTCACAAATCGGAGGGTCTGCGAGGCTGCATCGGTCATATAACGGGAGTCACCCCCCTCTTCGATGCCGTGAAGGAACTCGCCCGATCCAGCGCGTTTCACGATCCCCGGTTCCCCCCCTTGAAAAGCGAAGAACTGCCCATGGTTGATATCGAGATTTCGGTCCTCACTCCATTGCGGACAATTGTATCGCCTACGGAGGTAAAAGTCGGAACCCACGGGGTTTTGCTTGAGTCGGGGTCTCGATCGGGGGTATTACTTCCCCAGGTCCCGATAGAACAGGGATGGGACCGGGAGGAGTTTTTGAAACACCTCTGTTATAAAGCGGGGCTCCCGCCGGAAGATCTTACCCTCCCGGAGACGCAGTTATCTGTTTTCGAGGCTATCGTATTTGGTGAAGGGGAGTAATTTTTTATGAACCCCCGAATTCAAACAACGGATTCCGATACTCCCCCTCCTTTTATCACTGAAATACACCGAGGGGATTCCATCTACCTCGGGATCCGAATGGCTCCCTCCAAATCGGGACTCCACAAAACCTTCGGCAAGCCGGGAAAAATGAAGGGCGCCAAATTCACCGATGCCGGTATTGAAGAATGGCGATGGAGCGGTGTTCAGGAAGACGGGGGGTGGCTCTATCTCACCTTTCCGATGCACACGCTTCCTGAAAAAAGCGGGCTTCATCCCTTTTCAGAGGCCTTCGCCGGTTCCCCCCCCCATGCGTTGCAGATGCTTCAAAAAATGCGTACCGCCCTGGAAGCCACCGGATCAGGATGGAATAGCACTCCCGAAGCAGCCCTGCTGAGCGGGACCTTCTACGATGATGAAAAGAACCTCTATTTCCTTTCACCCACGGCGGCGGAAATCCTCCATCAGGAAAGGGAACTCAGTCACCTTCCCCGGGGACTCTCCTCGAACAGGGAATTCAGCTATGGGGTTTTAAGAAATTTTTACCACTGTTTACAAATAAAGTATGTGCCGGCGTCATCGACAACTGAAACCCCGTTCGCCAGGGCACATCCCCATGTTCTATTACCCCGTCTTCACCCCAAAATCGCCAATGTACTCAACGACGCCCTGGTGAAGGACAACCCGCCGACCACTGAAGAACTATGGAAATATATCGAACAATGGTCTTCCCTTGAACCGATGGAGAACCTGAATCCACGGGACTTATCGGAACGGGTGGAAGCGGCGAAAAAAGAAACCAGGAAATCCCAACGCCGGCAGCAAAATCGTCTGTTTCGAAAAAAACACGGTTCCTCCCTGCTGCTCACCCTGGCGGCGGTGGCGGTACTGGCCTTTTTTTCAACTCCCTTCATTCGCAACGCCCTTGAACCTGACGCTACCGAAGGGCTGGGACCCGAAGAGGTGGTCTCCCTTTTTTACGAAAGCTGGAATACCCTTGACCATGAGGTAATGCAGGATTGTGTAGAGAAAGGGGCAGGAAAAGAACAAATCAACCAGGTTACCACGCTCTTCGTGATTTCACGAATTCGACAGGGAATGGAAAGAAAGGAGGTCTTCACCGGCGCTCCGGAGTGGATTGAAGCGGGAAAGCCCCCTGTGCAGGGGAGCAACTACATCTTCGGCGCAACGGACCTGAAGGTCACCCCGGTTGATCAGCAACAGGATAGTGCCTTCTTTGAAGCGGACTACATTCAATGGACCACACTCCCTCCGGAGGCGGCGAATGTGACGGATGAAAAAGCCCGACTTCAGGTGGAGTCCACCGGACAGGTGGAGGCTTTCAGGATGAAAGTCCGTATAGAACTCAGGAATACCCGAAAGGGCTGGAAAATTGTCTCTTTTGAGGAACTCCGGCGTCAACCCTATCGGTATGAAGCTGGTCAATCCTAAGGGTAAAGGGGCACCGCGAGAGGCGTGTATCAGGAAGCGCCGTGGGGTTTCTCACCGCAAAAAATCCGGATTCGCTCCCTCAGCGCCTCCACCTGATCGGGATGGTACCATTCCACCCCGGGAATCCTTCGAAAGAAGGTGATCTGCCGCTTCGCGTAACGACGACTGTTTTTTTTTATCTCATCCCGAACCCAAGGATAATTCAGTTCCCCTGTCTTCAGCATGGAAAAAAATTCGCGATAGCCTTTTCCCTTCATACCCGGGTCTTCTTCCCGTAAACCTCAG
>CAZJIN010000452.1:0-2851 GCA_964545955.1 uncultured Sediminispirochaeta sp. | reverse complement strand
TTTACCGGCAAGCCATCTGACAGCATTTCTCCAGAATGCCGCATAGTCTGTCCATTCTATAAAAGCAGTACCCCAGTGTTTGCTGAGATCTGAAGCAAATGCCATGGTTCGACCTTTGCCAAAATCACCAACGGTGATGAAGGGGTTGTCTTCAATCGTGGCAAGCACCTGTCCCTGTTCTTTTGCACTGATTTTGTTATATCCTAAAAAAAGCGGCCAGGAAGTATCGATGCCTTTGAGTACCGGATGTTCCTTCTGAAGTACCACCGGAGAGATTCCCTGGGGTTTTTCCACGCGGTCGTCGTACGGTAGCATGTCGACCGGCAGGATTTCCTCTACCTGGGTATCATGGTATCCAGGTATTCCCCGAATGCCTTCAAAACAGTTCCATCCCCCGCCCATGCAGAAGCCCCCGCCCTGGGCAACATAATCCCGCAGGACGTCGAGGCGATTCGGACCCATGGGAACGGTGAACATATCAGGGTAGAGTTGAATGGTGTTCTTTCCGGTATCGCTGAAGATAATCACATCGTATTTGCCCATCTCTTCAACAGTTCTGGGAAAGTCAGTCAATGCAACGTGGTTCGGCATATGGGTCGCTTCGATATCCTCGAATTGACTGAGAGCATCCATAAACCACACGGCGAAGTTCTCATACCCTCCAAGGGGAACCATGTCAAAGCCTTTGATGTGCATTTTCAAAACGAACCAGGTTTCACCAACCAGGAGAATCTTTGTTTTTTGTGCCATTTTTATACTCCTTTTTTAGCTAAATCATACTAAAAGCATCACATATTAAGAATGTTAGCGTTAACATTCTTTGATCTTATCACACTCTGATGAGTTGTCAAGCCTTACCCTTGGAGTTTTATAAAAAAAAGGAAGAGTCAGAAATGTTAAGTCAGCGGAGAGGAACCGGACCGCAGGATTCGCGAATCACAGCTTCCGCTTCGAGGATGATGTGAGATTCTTTCGGTATTTCAGCGTTGATCGAATCAAGGAGTAACTTCACCGCAAGGGAGGCAATCGTATGCATCGGCTGACGCATGGTAGTTATCTTCGGTGTGGTAAAGGAAGCCATCTCAATATCATCGACTCCGACGATTGAAAGATCTTCAGGGATTTTAATGTTGTGTTCGTACGCGGACTTGATAAAACCGATAGCCATGTGGTCATTGGAGGAAATCACCGCCGTCGGACCACGTTCGGCAAGGCTTTGAAAATAAATACACGCCTCGTACCCCGAGTGGGATGACCAGTCTCCCGGGAAGAGCAGTTCCTCGCGGAAGGGGATATTCCTCTTTTTTAGTGCTTCCTTATAACCAAGAAGTCGATGATACGCATTCACTACCATAAGGTCACCGGTAATCAATCCAATTCGGCGATGACCCAGTTCGTAGAGCCTGTCCACGAAGTACTCAACAATTTTTAAGTTGTCAACGTCCACAAAGCTGAGACCCGGTAGTTCGCTTCGGGCATGGATAAGAACCGCGGGGATTCTGTTTTCAGAAAGGGGGATCAACCTTTCATCTTCAATCTCAGATCCGATGATGATCAGACCGTCAACCTTCTTTTGTTTGTACAAAAGTGTAAGGTCTCTTCCATTCTGATGTTCCGCCGACCCGATGAGCAGGTCGTAATTATGAGGTCCCAGGGTTTTCTCAATATTGTAGATCAACTGAGAGAAATAAGGTTCTGAGAGTACATAGTCGATTTTTGGGAGAATCATGCCAATGGTCATGGTTCTCTTGCTGTTCAGGGCTCGCGCCATGGCATTCGGATAATACCCCAGAACCTCTATGGCGTGTTGAACTCTCTCGCGGGTTTCAAGTTTCACCCTTGGGTCTCCATTCACCACCCTGGAAACTGTCATGAGAGATACATTTGCCATTTTTGCAACATCATGTTGAGAAGCCATGCATTTTTACCTCGACTGCTTTTAATATATACAATTCAGTGAAATTATTCCATAAACCCATTTCTTTTTGGCCGGATCGGAAAATGAAAGGCTTTCACCCCCCGCAGCAGCTGAACCGGCAGGAAAAAAATTTACCCCACTGGCGCGTATCTTACAGGGACTTAAAAAAAGGAATCAAGAGGCGTCATTATTGGTTTGAGGGGCATCCAGCCATTGTGCTCACGCCCCTCGTGGTTTAATATGGGAATGAAGCCTTTCATATCAGCCTGACCCTCACCACTACCTTTACATCCAGAGCAAAGCACCCGGTACATTTTATTTCAGCAGGAGTCCTCTATGAAAATCCTACTCGTGTATCCGGAATTCCCCGAAACCTTTTGGAGTTATAAAAAGGCCTTGAAATTTGTCTCCAAGAAGTCCGGCACGCCGCCCCTGGGGTTGCTGACGGCGGCGGCACTGCTTCCCGAAGAGTGGAAGCTGGAGCTGGTGGATATGAATGTAAGTGCTCTAAAAAATAAGCAGATCCAGTGGGCGGACTATGTGTTCATCAGCGGTATGTCGGTCCAGAAGCAATCAGCCCGGGACCTTATTAGCCGCTGCCGGCGGTGGGGCGTAAAAACGGTGGCCGGTGGCCCTCTGTTTACCACGGGCTGGGAGGATTTTCCCGAGGTCGATCATTTTGTGCTCAACGAGGCTGAAATAACGCTACCGGAATTCGTGCGTGATCTGCGGACCGGGAATGTCCGGCGGATGTATACCACCGACGGTAAACCCGATCTCTCAATGACTCCGGCACCCCGCCTTGATCTACTCAAGATGAAGAAATACGCCTCCATGGCGGTGCAGTATTCCCGGGGCTGTCCCTTCAATTGCGATTTTTGCGATATTACCCTGCTGTATGGAAGGCGCACCCGTATCAAGCCGACCACTCAG
>CAZJIN010000451.1:0-2857 GCA_964545955.1 uncultured Sediminispirochaeta sp. | reverse complement strand
CCTCGGAAGTATCAAGGACTTCTCCATCGTCGTTTTTCAATGTGTAGTCGATACTCACAACCTTATCGGCTTCAATTGTCATAATTCCCCCTTGCATATTTTTGTACATCAATAGCCCTTCCAGACAGAAACAGCATGACCGAGAAGCCTGTAATTTGAATCTTAGAAAGAAAAGAATATCAATGATCTCTTACTAAACTAATAAAAAATGTGGCTTTTGAAAAGGGGGACTGTCGATGTATTGTATTCACACCGACAGCCCCTCGCTTTTTTTTGTATTAAAAGATCATTTCATCCAAAGTTCTTTTTTTGTGAACGGGCCCCTTTATCCTTCCTTCTGAAGTGCTTCTATATCTTCACCGGACACCAACTTTTCCATGTCCAGTAAAATCACCACCTGCTTGTCAATTTTTCCAAGGCCCGCGATGTATCTGTTCTTTTCTCCGCTTTCATTGAAATGGGGCGCGGGATCGATGTTTTTTTCTGAAATATCCTGGACCTCTGTCGCGGTATCCACGATAAAACCTATTGATGTATCCTGGATGTTGACAACCGTAATTACCGTCCGTCCATCGTATTCCCGTTCCTCCATTCCAAAACGCAGGCGCAGATCAATCACAGGAATCACCTGTCCGCGCAGGTTAATCACCCCGCGAACATAATCGGGCATATCCGGTACCTGGGTGATATTCTGAAGCTCGATAATATCCGTCACATGCCGAATGTCCATACCGAAAGTTTCATTACCGAGCTTACACATCAGGTATTTATTATCCAGAACCTCTTCATCCATTTCATCTTCAAGTTCTTCTTCTATCGTTTTTTCGTCATTCATTCTCGCCTCCCGAGACTTTCTCCTTTTTAGAACCGGTCGAAATCATCATCATCGAGGTTGATCTGTTCTTCAGGACTGACCGGACGAATTCCCGTTTCCCATCCGTTTCCATCGGCTTTTCCGCCTTTGGAAGGATTGGAACTCGACTTTTGAGAGGTCTGCGGACGTGAGTTCTTTGTCCCCTGTCGGTCACCCTGTTGATCACTTTTTTGTTCATTCTGCCTGTGGGCAAGATTGTTGAGGTGACTTCCCCGAGTCAACTGCTGCACTCCCTGCTTGTAACGGTTTGATAGTCTAAACTGAGCCACCATGCTGCGCAACTGCTGAGCCTGTCCCGCCAGTTCTTCCGAAGCCGAAGCGCTCTCCTCCGAGCTGGCCGTACTCGCCTGGGTTGCCTGGTCTATCTGATCAAGTCCTTCGGTGATCTGTTCGATCGCCTCCGCCTGTTCACGACTGGCCTGGGCTATCTCTTCCAGAAAATTGGCTACCTTGCCCGAGCCGTCTACGATGGAAGTAAGCTGCTGCGCGGTGGCTTCCGCTGCCTCATTTCCCTGCCGTATATTGTTCACCGTCTCTTCGACCATCTGGGTGGTTTCTTTCACCGAATCGGTGCTCTTGACCGCGAGATTTCTGACCTCGTCGGCTACCACGGCAAAACCCTTCCCGTATTTGCCTGCCCGGGCGGCCTCCACGTTCGCGTTGAGGGCGAGGAGGTTGATCTGGAAGGCGATATCGTCGATGACCTTGACCACCTTGTTGATCTCATCGCTGGACGCGTTGATCTTATCCATGCTCTCTTTCAGGCGACTCATCTGCTCATTGCCCTTGCCCGCATCATCGGTAGCCTGTTTCGCTATACCGTGGGCTTCGGTTGCGTTCTCCGCATTCTGTTTGGACTGACTGTTCACCTCGTTGGTGGAACTGGTGATCTCTTCAAGACTGCTCGCCTGTTCCGTGGCGCCTTGACTGAGGTTTTGACTGGCCTGAGAGACCTGGTCCGAACCGTTCGTCACCTGCTCCACCGCTTCATTCACCTGGGAAAGCACATCGTTCAACGATTCAACCATACCCCGCAAGGATATACCGAGTTTGTCCTTATCCGATGCGGGTTCGACCTCCATCGTGAGATCCTTGTTCGCTATTCTCGTGACAATCTGTTCTTTGTACTGCAGGGCCTTCAGCATAAACCGAAGGGAATCGTCGAGTTTTCCCACCTCGTCCTTCTGTTCCACCTCAAGTTCAACATCGAGATTCCCCGCTGCAATCTCATCGGCAAAGGTGACTCCCTTGGACAAGGGGGCCGTTATTCCACGGGTGAGGATAATACCCAGTACAAAGGCGAGGATCACCCCGGCGATCATTCCGATGAGGGCTATCATTTCAACCCTCCTCCCGTCGGAGTCGGCTACTTCTATACTTGCCTCCGCCACCTCATTGTTTATTTCCACTATGCGGTCGAGCAGATCGTTCGCCTCATTCTGAAGCTCGGTAACATCCCCGAAGGCGAGTTCGTTCATGGAATCGTAGAGCTGAACTACTCCGTCGGCCTCCTCTTCGAGGCTGTGAAACACATCAAAGACCCCTTCCGCACCTGGTTTCATCTGGTTGTTGTATACTTCGAGGGCCTGCGCGCTGTTTCCCTCACGTACCAGACGCTTGATCGTCCCCACACTCTCGTGGAAGGGATTGTGGTAGTCATGGACTTCCTTGAGAAGCCTGTTTATTGTTTCGTTGTTCGTTGAATAGCCTGCGAGCCATTTGCCGAAAGCGCAGGCGGTCGGGTCGTCTCCGCCTTCAAACATCTGTCCCGATATCATAAGCTCCAGGGTCTGTTCCATCAGAAGGTGGTGATCACGGGTGAATCCTACGATTTTTTTTACCAGTTCATCCGGATTCAGAATATCTGTTGAATCTATTTCCTTGGAAAGTTCTATGACCTTATTGTTCGCCTCCGCCCAGGCGTTCCAGGCAGGAACAAATTCATTCCACAATCGTGCCTCTTCGGTGGTCTGGAGCAGGGGT
>CAZJIN010000450.1:1248-2857 GCA_964545955.1 uncultured Sediminispirochaeta sp. | reverse complement strand
ACGCCCGCTATGAGCTGGCCCGGGAAGCATCGATCCGGCACCTCTACTATATGCTGGACACCCTCCATCCTGAGGCCGGCGGAGAGGGTACCGTCTGGGAGGCCTACCATCCCATGAAGGAGGGGGCGGCGGATGGGCCGGAAAAGGAGAACTTTCCACGGCCCCTCTACCTGCCCTACGTGGGGCTGTCCACCATTACACTGATTATTGAAAATGTATTGGGACTCTTCATAAGCCTGCCCAGGAAGACGGTCGACTGGATTATGCCGACTTTGGAAATAATGGGTATTGAGAATCTCTCCCTCAAGCGAAATATCATTTCGATCCTGACCAACAGGAGCAATCGCGGGTGGGAGGTGCGTCTCGAGTCGGAGAAGCTCTACTATTTCACGATAAATATCCTTGATGAGGATAAAAAAAAGACACTCCCGATCCCCTCGGGCAAGTGCTCAATGCTGATAGAGAAGATGTAGCTATGGGAATGATGGGAAAACTTATCGGCGGTACCCTGGGTTTTGTACTCGGAGGGCCCCTCGGCGCGATTGCCGGGGCCGCGTTCGGACATACTATCGACAAAAGCGGCGAGGTCGGCAGGACCGGCACCGGATTCAGGTCTTCCGCGGGACCTTCCGGGGGCTTTGGAGGAATGGGGGGCTTTGCTTCGGCTGCTTCACCGCAGCAACGGGCTCAGATGACCTTTTTCGTCGGTGCCTTCTCCATGATCGCCAGGGTCGCCGCGGCGGACGGATCCGTGTCGGACGCGGAGGTGAGAAAGGTTCACGAGTTCATGCAGAAAGACCTGCAGCTTGACCCGCAGAGTCGATCGGTGGCGGAGCGAATTTTTCGAAGCGCCCTTGCCAATTCACAACCCTTCGAACAACTGGCCGGACAGTTTTACGATGAGTTCCGTGGACAGCCCCAGATCCTCGAGCTGTTGATCGATATTCTCTATCGTGTTGCCGCTGAAGATGGGGGAGTCGACGCGCAGGAGGAGGCCTACATAAAACAGGCCGCCCGAATTTTCCAGTTCAATCAGCAGCGGATTGAGACGATCCGCGCGCAGTATGCCGCCACCACCGGGGGCGCCTATACCGTCCTGGGGGTCAGTGCACAGGATTCCAACGACGCGATCAAACAGGCCTATCGCAAGCTGGTACGGGAGTACCATCCCGATACGATTGCCTCCAAGGGGCTTCCCGAGGAGTTCACCAAATTCGCGAACGAGAAGTTTCGCGAAATCCAGGAGGCTTACGAGGTGGTACGGCAAGAACGGGGGATGTAAAACCTATGTCGACTCCATCACAAACCGCTGAGGACCTCTCACTTCTTCTAAAAAAAATCGATCACCGCGGCTATAAAGCCTACAAGGAACTCAAGGGAAGCTGGGCTTTCCCGGATTTCGACCTCTTCATCGACCACGTACAGGGAGATCCCTTCGCCGCTCCCTCCAGATTTCGCGTGCGGGTTCCCATGAAAGAGGCGGGCTTCCCCCCGGATACCTTCAGGTCGGGCCCGGCGAACGGGGTAGCACCCGTCGACGGCAGCTCGGGCGGCAGCTTAGGTGGTAGCTTAGGTGGTAGCTTAGGTGGTAGCTTAGGTGGTAGCTTAG
>CAZJIN010000450.1:0-1148 GCA_964545955.1 uncultured Sediminispirochaeta sp. | reverse complement strand
GGTAGCTTAGGTGGTAGCTTAGGTGGTAGCTTAGGTGGTAGCTTAGGTGGTAGCTCGGGCGGCAGCTTAGGTGGAAATTCGGGGGCCAGCCCCAGCGGTAGCGCCAGCGGTAAAGGCAGCGGTAGCGCCAGCCCCAGAGGCATCCCCAGCGCCAGCCCCAGCACTCCGGGCGGCAATCGAGACGGCAGTTCCTTCGGTAGCCCGGCCGACAGTCCCGCAGGCGGAAAAACCCAATCAAAAAGCAGGGAGATAGGTCTGCGCGATTTTCTGACCCGTCGTTTCGGTGAAGCTTGCCGGTCCCGGGAAGGGCGAGGCCGAGGGGCCACGGGCAGAGGCAAAAGCGATAGCGGCAAAGCCGAGAGGGGAAAGGCCGGCAGCGGTAAAAGCGGGTTGATCGAGATAGATATGCCGGGGCAGGAGGTAATCGAGCGAAGCAGTTGTTTTGTGAACAACCATTTCGTGGAGGTTCGTTTCGTCCTGGGTCTGCCGGCTTTCGGGCGGAGGATCGCCGGGGATATCGCCAATGACCTTCTCCGAAGGCGGGTTCCGGAAATCGTCGGGGCTTCGCTTTTTTTCAAGAGTCTCGATTCCGCCGCGTTGTATCGGGCGGTAGAAACGGCCGAGGATGCCGATGTTCTGCGCGGAGCTCTCCCGGGGGAGGACCTGGTAGCCTTCGTGGCGGACGATGCGATTCTCCCGCGTCGCAGCGGGGTCGACGAGCGGCCCATGCCCGGGGAGGAGGCGATCCCCTTCACCTCTCCGAAGGAGCTGCGGGTGAGTTTTGACCTGCCGAACAGGGGCCGGATAACGGGCATGGGAATCCCCCGCGGGATCACCCTCATAGTCGGCGGAGGCTACCACGGCAAATCGACCCTTCTCAACGCAATCGAGCAGGGCGTCTACAACCATATTCCCGGGGATGGTCGGGAGTTCGTGGTCAGCGACCCCCTTGCCTTCAAAATCAGGGCGGAAGACGGACGCAGAATCGAAAAAACCTCGATCACCCCTTTTATTTCAAACCTTCCCTATGGCCGGGACACGGACTCCTTCAGCAGCGAAAACGGCAGTGGCAGTACCAGCGAGGCGGCCAACATTAACGAGGCAATTGAAGCCGGGGCAAGCAGTCTACTTATAGATGAAGATACCTC
>CAZJIN010000449.1:0-2876 GCA_964545955.1 uncultured Sediminispirochaeta sp. | reverse complement strand
CGCGTACTCCGCGCAGGCCACACCGCAGGAAGGATAACTGAGTTTGAAGGGACAGCGATAACAGTAGGGGGAGGGAGAGAATGCTACCCCGGAAAGGTAGGGTCCGTTGTGTTTCTTCCTGCCGCAGTTTCCCGTTATCGATAGGGTCCCGATGGTACGGCCGTGAAAACTGTTGGTCAGGGCCACCAGCTCATGTTTTCCCGTGTATTGCTTCGCCATTCTCATGGCTCCCTCGATCGCCTCGGCACCGGAATTCCCGAAAAAACTTTGCTTTAGTTTTCCCGGTGTGATTCCGGCGAGTTTCTCCGCCAGTTCACCCACAGGTTCGGACATGTAGACATAGGAACAGCAGTGGACCAGTTTGTCTATCTGCTTCTTTGCCGCCTCCAGGATCTTCGGCTGTCCGTGACCAGCGTTCACCACGGAAATTCCGGCGAAAAAGTCAAGATACTCCTTCCCGTCTACATCGGTGATAGTACAACCCGAAGCTTTATCCACCACGATCGGTTCGGTGATGGCATTGACCATGGGGATCATGTAGTTCTGAAATTGCTCTTTCGTAGTAATTTTTGCCTCCAATTTTTCTAGACTACCTACTGTTCAGAATTATAAGTGTTCATTTCCAAAAAAACCAGCACTCATTATTTCCCGCACCCTTTCCATGGGTATAGCGTATATCCTTCTCCCGTCGATTCCCCTCATGGTCTCCGCGGCACAGAGCGCGTTGAAGACGGATTCCTGCACGGCCTCCACGACCCCCTCAAAAAGCAGACTCATCGTCTCCGGACCGACCGTTGTCACTTCGTGGAAGGAGTCACCCTCCTCCGAGAGAAAGCCGTCGCAGCAATTTCCCGTCGAAAAGGCGATAAAAATATCCCCGGAACTGTTCGCGCTCACCGAACCCAACATGCCCAGGCCGAGGCCTGCCCGTCGGGCAAGCCGTCTGCACTGGTGCGGAAGGAGAGGTACGTCCGTTGCGATAACCACAATGATCGAACCGGTATCGTTCTTGGGGTTGAAAGGGCCCGCCGGACCTTTTAGCCCTTCAGAGCCCGCCGGATTCGTGTTCTCCCGGCCTGGAACCTCCCCGGTTGGAATCATCTTGCCGAGGGGGACCCCGTTGAGCATAAATTGGTAACGCGCGCCGAAATTGGCCTGCACCAGGACTCCGATGGTGTAGTCTCGTCCGTCTATCTCCACGATTCTCGAGCTGCTGCCGATACCGCCTTTGAATTCAAAGCAGGTCATTCCCGTACCGCCACCCTCGTTCCCCTGGGGACATACACCGCCCCGGGCAGTTTCCAGCGCCTCAAAGGCGTCCTCCTTAAGCACATGCATGCCGTTCACATCGGACAGGTATCCGTCCCAGGTCTCCGCAACCACCGGCAGCATCCACTTCGAGGAGGGGTTCCTGTTTTTGTAATATTCAATAAAAGCATCTCTCACAACACCGACGCTATGGGTATTGGTAAGACCTATGGGAGTGGTAAGAAGACCCGATTCTTCGATCCAGGCACTTCCCGTCATCTCTCCATTTCCATTGAGAACGGAGGTTCCGGCGTACACTGGCTTCGACCAGACCTCTTTGTGGGGGAAGATCACACTGACCCCGGTTCTCGCGATCCCCGCTACCGCTCCGGGCTGTCCCTCGCCCTTGATAATCGTCTTGTGTCCAACCAGAACACCGTCCACATCGGTGATCGCGTTGTACAGACCCCTTTTCAACCGTCCTATGGGTAGCCCATGCTGCCCGATTCTCTTCTTTTCCACCCGCAGGCCTGTCCTTTTTCCTGTATAGCATTGATTCCTTGGGGATTTACAGCTGCTAAAGTTTTATCTTTAGTTCTTTAGCCCTTTATGGGAATTCATTATACAAACCTTTTTTCTCATGTCAAGTTTTTTTGTACTAATGTTAGTTCTTTAGCTCATTAAACCTTGGAGAAACCGGGATTTTAGGGTAGAATATCCCTAGGGTTATTCAAAATATAATCGAGGAACATATATGAGCAGTATTGATGATCAAAAATATAAACCAATAAAGGTGCAGAGAGCTTCCGATCTGGTAGTCAAGGAGATATGGAAGCTCATCCTTGGGGGAGAGCTCAAGCCCGGTGACAAACTCCCCTCCGAGAGGGAACTGGTAGAGCAATTCGAAGTAAGCAAGGTCACCATCCGTGAAGCTCTACACAAGCTGGAAACCTATGGTCATATTACAAAAAAAAGAGGACAGAACGGCGGCAGCATTGTACTGGATATCATACCGGAGCAGGGTATAAACATCCTGATTAATTATCTGAACCTGAAAAAGTTCACCGTAAACCAGCTTATAGAGGCCCGTTCCCTCATAGAACCCCTGGTTGCCCGACTGGCCGCGGAGAACGTCACCTCCGCAGATATAGAGGAATTAAAAGAAAATTTGGCCAGCCATGAAAGAGACTACCAGGAACGGGGGTGTTCCAAATGCGGCTGGCAATTTTACCTGCTCCTGGCCAAATTTACAAAAA
Organism: uncultured Sediminispirochaeta sp.; assembly: GCA_964545955.1. Lineage (GTDB taxonomy): Bacteria > Spirochaetota > Spirochaetia > DSM-16054 > Sediminispirochaetaceae > DSBN01. The sequence goes on along the minus strand of CAZJIN010000449.1, from coordinate 372 downwards.
ACGAAATCTTTGTCGTGGTCCAAGAGTTGCTCGTGCGTTTTCTCCTGGATACCGAATTCTCAGCCGGCATCAGTGATCTCGAAAGCCCTCAGGAGCAGAAGGATTATGACACCCTCACCTTCGAAGGGCAGAAGAGAGTCGCCGACGCAATTATGAAAAAGGACCCCGACCTCGCAGAGGAGGAGATGAAAAAATTACGTCGCACCTGGGCGGACCTGATCACACGAATGCGGACCTGATACCCAGGCGCCCGAATGCGGACCTGATACCCACGCACAAAGTCTGCGGGCATGGATCCGCGATAGCCGGTCCGCGGTACTTACTTCACGGCGGCTGACAATTCCCGGCCAGCCTCATCCGCCGAACAGGTAG
>CAZJIN010000448.1:0-2881 GCA_964545955.1 uncultured Sediminispirochaeta sp. | reverse complement strand
AAGTGAGGAATCTTGCCGTCAAGAGCGCCGATTCGGTGAAGGAAACCACCAGAATGGTGGAGGAAACGGTAAATAATATAAAACAGGGAACCGACGCGACCGATGCCACGGCCAAGCAGCTTGCCTCAATCGTAGACGGAACGGGGAAGGTCGCAAATTTTCTGGAAGAAATTGCCCAGGCGAGTCGTGAGCAGGCCCAGGCCATCGAACAAATCACCGAGGGCCTCGATCAGATCGATGAAGCGACCCAGGCAAATACCGCGAGCGCCGAAGAGAGCGCCTCGGCTTCAGAGGAATTGGCGGGTCAGGCACAACAACTACGCGGCATGGTAGCCCAGTTCAGTCTCGATGATCGCTTCAGCGGGGGAAATCGAAGGATCACCGACAACAGCCGGGCGCCCCGACCCGAGGCTTCAGTGAGGACCCCACAGGAAGAACAGATCAACCTGGATGAAGATGATTTTGACCGATTCTGATCTGACTATCAAATAAGGAGAACACCTTGAGTAGCAGTGAAAACCTAATGGATGAAGAGTTTCTCATGGAGGATGAGGACGATATTCAGGAAAATAAGTTCCTGATGTGCAAAATTGGGAACGAGGTCTATGGAATGGACATTCGTTTCGTTACCGATATCATTGAACTTCAGAAAATAACGGAAGTCCCCGATATGCCGAAGTACGTTCGCGGGGTGATAAATCTTCGCGGCCATGTGATCCCCATCATCGACCTGAGACTCTATTTCAAGTTGCCCTTTCGCGAATACGACGATCGCACGGTCATCACGGTGGTAAATATCGGCACTACCTCAATCGGTTTTATCATCGACACGGCCACGGAGGTACAGAGTATCCCGGAAAAGAACATTGATCCGTCACCGAACTTTCGGGATACTGAAGATAGAGGACGTTACATAGCCGGTCTTGGAAAAATCGGTCAAGAGGTCATCATAATTCTAGACGTGGAAAAACTCATCGAACATGGAGATATGTCGGAGATAAAAGTCGATATAGACTGATTCTAAACACGCCGGGACTGGGTGAAGGGCAGAGCGATGGGGCGGGGCGATGATGAGTGCCGAAGGCAGACGCGGACGGGACGCTGTCAGAACAGAAACTCCAGCCCCGCTTCAAGCCCGCAGCTCCACAGGTCGTAATCCGTATCATCGGCGAAGGAGCGATATGCGGAAACATCGATAGTCCAATAAAGAGAGCCATCCTCAGTCCAGCTCGCGTTAAGAGTTCCTCCGGTCCGTGTGACCCTGAGCAGCTCTCCCGTGGATCCTCCGGAAGCATCGATCACGGTACGGTGAAGATACTCGGTGAAGTCGGCAAAACCGACCAGCCCGATCTGAAACTTCCTGTGAGGTGACCAGTTCAGCTCATACTCAAGACCCGTGGTCCGGCGATCTTCACTGTTCTTTTCCAGCTGAACCTCTGAAACAAGCCACCGGTTCGCGTTGGAGTCGTTATAATGCAGGTAAAGGGATACTTCCCAGTCTGAAAAGAATCCGATCAAACCCTCAGCGGCGAGTTCTCCCTCAAATCGCCTGTCTTCACGGAGCGTATCCGTCTCCCCATTTGTTTCATCCAGAATATAGGATTCCCTGTAATCGGTAAGTGCCGCGGCAATGGAACCTGACAGACCGAATGAAAGAGAATGATCATACCCCAGGGTGAGTCCCGCGCGATTCGTCACCCTATCGTCGGTTCCCCCTTCCTGAAAAACCGAGGTCCCGCTGTAATCAAGACTTCCGAAAAAAGGAACAGAATCCGCGGTGTAGAGAAGTGAGCCGCTCCATTCCGGTTGCATGAGCATTCCGTGGTCGACTGTATGAGCCGAGAAGTTGAAAGTCCCCCCTGTATCCAGGGAAAAATTCCCAAAATTAAGACGGAGGTCCGCCGCGACCTGTTCAAAGTCTTCAATTTCATCGATTCCACTCAGATAATAATCCAGCAAACCCGCGGCATACCAGGACCAGTAACCGGACTCAAGGATAAGTCTCTGTCCCGCGGTGAATTCCAATCCAACAAGGGAGTACGGCTCCGCCTCTTCAGAATACCCGTCGATTCTTCCATAGCCGTTTAACTTATAGACGGGGTCGAAAGCGAAGAGGGAACCGACGAAGACCATAAGCAGCACTCCCGCGAGAAACAGGGCCTTCCCCCGCGGATCACCAGTTCTCTCCATCAGAATCATTCCAGGACCCTCCTTTCAAGTTGACGCAGGGACTGCACCTTTGGAAGTTCCGATTCCATTCTTTTGATCAGTTCATCCGGAGACAGTAAGGACTGTCTTGCCCTGGAAAATAGCGATGTAACCTGGGGATATTCCTCGACACTCAAGTCCGATCGGACAATCGATTGGACTACCCTGAGTCCCTGTATTTCCGACAGACCCCACCCGGTCAAGGCCGCGTAGAGCCCCGTTGTAGGTTGATACGCATCCGGATCAGTTAAACTCATCTCGATCAAGCTCCCTATAACTCTGGAGGAAATTCCCGCCGCCCTTAGGTTGGCGGTACGCTGCCAGAGATTGTGCTGCTGTAAAAAAAATTCGGCGTTCGGTATTCGTAATATCGTATTTCGTGCCAGAATCAGATCGTCTATATCATCATGAAGAGCATCGACCAGTTTCGAGATCGGTATCTTCTTTGCCATACCTTCACGAATTCTCGGTATCAGCAACTCCAGGGGTATCTTCACCTGTTCCGCTTCCCGGCATACCGATAGTATCCGTTCGGCATCTTTCTGAGAAATTCGATACTCCCTCAAAACCTTCTGGACGGTGTCGGTGGCAGGTGTTGTTCCCCCTTCAGGAAAGAGATCCACCACTGGAAAAAACATAAAAAGAAGTATGAAAGAAAACAGGGCATACATAA
>CAZJIN010000447.1:0-2902 GCA_964545955.1 uncultured Sediminispirochaeta sp. | reverse complement strand
CAGCAATTCTGAGTATGGAAAGTGTGTTACACTTTCCATACTCAGAATTGCTGTGGTAGCGAGCCCCTTCTGGGTCGACAATGCATCGCGATACACACAATTGTAATATTTTTTGTGATCGGCTAATATGAAATTCTTCGTATTGCATAAGGAGTTGAAAGCACGTGGTACGTACCGTTCTTTACGCACTTTATTTCGGAATTCTGGTGATTTTTTCACAGTTTATTATGCTGCTGCCTTACTACATTCTCAAATTTCTGGGGATGAAGGGGGTTTCACGGGCATTTATTCGGGGTGCCGCCAGGTTGATGGGCCGCCTGGTGATTGACGGAACTGGAGCGAAGGTGAAGGTGGAGGGGATGGAGAACCTCCCCCTTGATGCTGAACGACTCTGTTTCGTGTCGAATCACCAGGGAATATTCGATATCCCCCTCGTGGAAGGATATATTCCCGTTCTGATAAGTTTTATCGCCAAGGTGGAATTGAAGAAGATACCCTTTCTCAATTTTTGGTTGTGGGCGATCGGTTCCGTCCTTCTCAACCGCAAAAGCCCCCATTCCGCGGTCAAAGCGATAGGGGAGGGGGTGGAAAAGATCAAACAAGGACAGACCCTCTGCATCTTTCCGGAAGGTACCCGGAGCCGGTGCAACAAAATGGGGCAGTTCAAACAGGGGAGTCTCAAACTGGCAATCCGTTCAGGTGCGGTGATCGTCCCTCTGACTATCAAAGACTCTTACAAGGTATTCGAGGAACACGGACGAATCAGGACGGCGAAGGTCACCCTGTATATTCATCCACCGGTAGCTACTGTCGGAATCGATGAACAGAACAGGAAAAACCTCGCCGAAACACTTCACACTACTATTGGGGGACCTCTAGCGGAGGCAGAATGACCGCGTATCTGAAAAAAAAACGACACATCCAACATCCCGTCTATATAAAGTTTGGGGTGGAGTTGCAGGCCAGGTTTCTTGACCGGTTTCCCATTCTCCTGAAGGGACAGGTCTTGTTTTTTATAATTCTCGCGACGGCGGAAAGACTCTTTCTACCCTCTGTACATGGTCTTGTCATCCTCGTCTTGACGGCGGTTCTTGTAGCCCTTGAGATCGGAGTACGACGGTACTATCGGAAATTTGCAAAAAAAACCCTGGGGTTCCTGTACGGAGGAGTCACCTTCGGAATTGCCTCTCTCACCGGCTCTTGCCTCTACACCCTTTTGATAAACGGTCCCCGACAGGTGTACCACTATCAAATATTGATGCTGTGTCTCTATGTGCTCGTGATGGGGACGGCTATGGTTTTTTCTTTTCACCTGCGCCCCATCTTTTCCCTGTTTCTCGGGGTGCCATTGGTTTTTATCGCGATTCCCCTCGGACTCCGTTTTGGTATCGGTTCGTTCCGCGTGCTCTTACTCTTGTTTCCATTCCTCGGCTGGGGCCTTCTCAGTTTTTCCGCGGCGATGGTTGAGCACTTTTGCTACCGGGAATTTCGAAAAAAGAATATCGCCGAAAACCGAAGGAACCTGGCGATAAAACAGCTTGACCATATGAAAGGAACCAATGTCGCACTTAGGGAAAACCTCCGCAGTTTGGAAAAAGAGATCGAAGAACGAAAACTTGTGGAAAAAAACCTTGAACAGGTCGCGGCGTTCGATGATCTGACGGCGGTGTACAACAGGCGGGCGGGGGTGGAACTCCTCAAGGAGGCTCTCCATTATTCCATACGAAAACAGAGTCCTCTCACGATTGTTTTTTTGGATCTCGATCGGTTAAAAATTGTAAATGACAATTTCGGTCACAGCGTCGGTGATACGTATCTCCGGGAGGTGGTTTTTCTCCTTCGAAAACACCTGAGAAAAAGTGATTCCCTCAGCAGATTCGGAGGGGATGAATTTCTGGTAATTCTCACGGATTGTAATGAAGAAGAGGCCCGCGCTATCTTCGACAGGGTTGAAGAAGACATGCGACTGATGAACCTGAAAGAACGATCCTATCCGGTCAGCTTCAGTTACGGCTTCGCGGAGGCAAAAAATGAAGATGAAAAAGACTACAGAAGGCTCATTGCCCTTGCGGATGAGCGCATGTACTTGAATAAGCAGGAGAAAAGATTAAAACCTCCCCGAATCGGGGAGGTTTAGGTTTTGTATAATGTCCGAACAGGGTCAGGCTGCTTTTACTTTGATACTTCGCGGTTTTGTTTCCGCCTTTTTATCGAGGCTTAAAGTTAACACCCCGTTCCTGTAGTTTCCGTCGATATGCTCGAAATCAACGTCCCTGGGCAGGGAAAAACGACGGCTGAAACTCTCTAACTTCCGTTCCTTCAAAAGAAACTTGTCCTCCCGTTTGGAGTCTTTTTTGTCTTTCTCCTCACTCACCTCTTTGCGGGCGGAGATGGAGAGTACGTTGTCCTCTACCTGTACTTCGATCTCTTTCTCTGAGAATCCCGGAAGTTCGGCCTCTATTAAATATTTATCTCCGGTTTCCCTTACGTCTACCAGAGGTGACCGCTGTCCTACGGGATAGTCCCTGTTGAAAAGGTTGTTGAGAACGGCATCAAAATCGTTGAACAAATTGTAGGAATCTCCGTTTTGTCTTGGTCTTACCATGTAATTCATATTCTTTCCTCCTGATGGATTGTATTTTCTACAAATATATAAGCAAAAGTCGTGCCAACTTTTTATAAGTTTTGTAATTGTCTGTATAAAAAGAAAATAGAAGTATATAAATACTAACCAAGAAAAATGGGAGGGTTCTTGGTTTCCTATAGGTGTGTAATAATAGCGGACTGTGTTAAAATGTACATATATGTGTATCAAAAATACACAAATAGCCGTTTCTCGCGCATGCAACCGTGTTGCCTCACCCAAAAATCTAACCGTAATCTTCTGATGCCTCATCTAAAA
>CAZJIN010000446.1:0-2905 GCA_964545955.1 uncultured Sediminispirochaeta sp. | reverse complement strand
CACTCCGCTCAAATTGGCTCCCGTTGGTTGCCAACTTCGGGTACTCGCGGGACGTTATGTGACATAGGTGCAAAATATGCCACAAGATTTTTTAGATATTGTGCAAAAGCAGGAGTAAATACTATGAATAAGTACCCAAGAGCGGAAAAATATGAACCAAAATTTATTGAAGAAAATTGGATGGGTCCAAATCCGTTGCAACTATTAGAAGAATTATGTACAAACATGAAATTATCATCAGGGATGAAAGTTTTAGACATGGGGTGTGGTAAGGGATTAACTTCTATTTTTCTCGCAAAAGAATTCAGCGTAACAGTATTTGCCAATGATTTATGGATTGATCCAACAGAAAACTTGGAAAGGTTTAAAGCAGCAGGTGTTTCCGATAAGGTATTTCCAATCCACGCAGAGGCCCATGCTCTTCCATACGCTAAAGGTTTCTTTGATGTAGCAATCTCTGTTGACAGTTACCATTATTTTGGTGCAGATGAAATGTATTTTCCATGTATTTTTTCAAAACTGGTGAAACCTGGCGGACAATTTGGAATCGTTTGTCCGGGGTTAATACAAGAATTTAAAGAAGGTTATCCAGAAACCCTTAAATCATTTTGGAACGAAGAGATGTTCTCATTCCACAGTCCCGATTGGTGGAAAACTTTGTGGGAAAAAACCGGTATTGTCGATATTATTGCTTGTTACGATATCCCAAACCCAAAGGAATTATGGTATCCTTGGGCGCATTGGGCAAAACAACATCGTGGTTTTAATGATGTAGATTTTCTAAATGCAGATATAGAGAATCAGATAACATTATTTGCAATGGTAGCAGAAAAAAATACAGTTAAATGTGAATGAGAATAATTATGAGTATAAAAAAGTGATGTATGAACCCACGTCACATAACAGCGAGTACCCGATTGGGCGTGTAAGGGTAAAAAAGTATCGATAAATAATTACTCTTAAAAGTTTGACTTCCCTCTTTTTTCGGGCTATTATATTAATAGATGGTAACGGTAAAATATTACTTTTATTGTTACTGGAATCTCATAAGGAGGGGTGTACTATGGTTGTTATATTGATTTGTGCGGCCATGGTTTCCGCTATTGTGGGGATCTATTTCTGGTGCCTGCATTCCGAAAATCATAGGTACGCTTCTTGGTTCAAAAAACCCAATCTGCACAATAGATAAAAACAGGTTGGGTTTAACATCATTTATTCTTCAAAAACAGATTTGACTACCTGCGTCAATGAAAAGGGTGGAAAATAGTCTTTCCCCTCAATGTAAACCTAATTGTTGTAAGGCCACGGCGTCATCAACTAAATTATTTTCTTGAACTCTGGAAAATCTTCCACTATAGTGGGTGGTACGGAATCCTCGACGCCGGGGTATTTAGTATTTAGGAAAGATATTATGAAAGTACTTTTTGTTTACCGGTATCTCGCATCGGACAGTTCGTGGGTGATTATCACAAATCTGCTCATTGGAATGCTGATGATGGTATCAATCCACTGTCTGGTGACGGCTATTCGAGGAAGGGAGAAGAACTACCTGTACCTCGGACTCTTCTTTTCCGGTGCTTTAATCAATACCCTCGGAAATATTTATGTCAAATTTATTGTGACTACCGTGGAGCCCTACATCGGCTCATGGATCATGATAGGGAGTTTTGTGCTCTTTATTGAAAGTTACCTGGCCCTCCCTATTCACAGGGGAAGGGTGTTTATTGGAAAAACCATTCTTGTTCTCTGTGGTGTCATGCTCCTCATCTCCGTGTATCATAATCTTGTGTATGGTCGCGGAGATACCCGGATCATCTACATGATGGACCTTGTGACCGCTGTTCTGTTGTTGGGGCTCCTGGGCTTCCTGCTGTTTCACGCTTTGAGGGGAAATCAGCGGGCTTTTTTTCTGTTTCTCCTGGAAATGACTATAGTGATCGGCGGAATTGCCGCCCTGGGAGTTGTAAAAAATGCCGTAGTGGATTCGGGCATTTTCCCCGTTGAATTTTTTCACAGTAATATGGTGTTCATAGTCGGAATGAGCCTGAATGGTCTGGTTTTTTCCAATCTCCTGGGATTCGAACTCATGGATACAAAGGTGAAAAACGCACTTGTCAAAGAGCGTAACCATGAGTTGAAGGAGCTTCACAGGGTAAAAACCGAGTTGATGATGAATATCTCCCACGAGTTCCGTACTCCGATCACGGTGATCGGCGGAGTACTGAAACAGCTGAAGCAGGGGAGGTGGGGTGATTCCATCAAGGCAAACAAGCGAAGCCTTGAAATCATTGAGAAAAACAATCTCCGACTGCTGAAACAGGTAGACAATCTCATACAGCTTACCAGGCTTGAGGACTACAAGAATATAATTAGACCTGTCACCCTGGATGTATCGAAGGCTATTCCCACCCTGGCAGGAGAATTTGCCTCTCTTGCGCAGCAGAATGATATCAAGCTGCTAGTTGCTGTTCCGGATAATATTATTTTGACGGCGGATGCCGCCCTTCTCAGGACGGCAATGGTGAATCTACTCGGGAATGCCGTGAAATTCACCCCTCCGGGAGGTACCATCACGGTCGGGGCATCCCAGACAAAAAAAGAAACGAGAATTTATGTAAAAGATACGGGTCCGGGCATCCCTGAAGAGGAACAACAAAAGGTGTTCCATCGGTTTCACCAGGCACGGAACAACGGGAAGAACCGCTTCAGGGGAACCGGTATAGGCCTCTCCCTGGTGAGAGAAGTGATGGAGCAACACGACGGGAGGGTGGTGCTGGAAAGCAGTCCCGGCGGGGGATCAAGCTTCACCCTTGTATTTCCCCGATATGAGGAAGAGAAAAAGCCTCAGGCGGAAACAGACTCCTCTCCGGAGTTGTCAGCTCCGCGTCAAGAGCCGGATCCCCTG
>CAZJIN010000445.1:0-2918 GCA_964545955.1 uncultured Sediminispirochaeta sp. | reverse complement strand
CTCTCGAGAAGGTCCCACGCAAGGGTACCGGAAAATGCCCCAAGGAGAAGGAGCCGGTAAAGGGTTGAGCGGTTACGTTTCCCGTATTTCATTCGCCAACCTCCTTTTCAAGGTCTTCCTTTTCGGTGAGAAGTTCTTCCCACTGTGCTGCGAGAACCCCGTGTTCCTTTTCTTTCGTACTCAGTTCGTGCTGGAGCTCCGTGATTTTCCTCCCGTCCGAATAGACCTCAGGTCTTGCCATTTCTCGTCTGATTTCTTCGGTGAGTTTATCGAGATTTTCTATCTTTTCCATCAGGGAGAGTTCTTCTTTCTCGAGTTTGCGGAGACGATTCTTCTGTTGTTTCAGGTTTTCATACTGTGTGCGCCCCTGTTCCTGGACGGAGGAGGAAAGGGTATTGAAAGAATTGTGGTTCTCCCTCGTTTCATTTTGCCCGTCAGCCCTTTCGTCCTGTTCCAGTCGGTAGAGGTAATACCCATAATCCCCGGGAAAATCTTTCGCTCCCCCTTCGGATAACTGAAGGACCCGGCCGGCGAGGTGTTCGATGAAGTAACGGTCGTGGGAGACAAACACCAGGGTTCCGTCAAAGTTTTTCAGTGCATCAAGCAGAATATCCTTTGAATGTATATCGAGGTGGTTGGTGGGTTCGTCCAGAACCAGAAGGTTGTGGGGTTGCAAGAGGAGTCGAAGAAGGGCCACCCTGCTTTTTTCACCTCCGCTCAGGACTTTCAACTGTTTGAATACATCGTCCCCCTGGAAGAGAAAGGCTCCGAGGAGACTCCTCATCTTCGGTACCAGTTCCGTGGGGGCTTCTTCTTCGAACATCTCCAGCAGCGTTGAGGTGTTCTCTTCAAGATCGGTCTGTTCCTGGGAGAAGTAGCCGAGGGAGACTCCGCTGCCGTAGCGGATCCGTCCGGAATAATCCTGATCAATTCCCGCGATGATCCGCAGAAGGGTCGATTTTCCCGCTCCGTTGAGCCCCGTGACGACCAGCTTCTCACCACGGGTCAGCTGAAGGTCGAGGTTCTGAATGACCCGGTTGGAGCCGTAGGCCTTATCGATTTCCTCAAGCTCGAGGACCATTTTCCCCGAATGCGGTGAGGGAGGGAAGGAGAAATGGATTCGTTGCATATGTTCGGGGAGTTCGATTAACTCTATCTTTTCGAGCTGTTTAACGCGACTCTGTACCTGTCGAGCCTTCGAGGCGTTGTAACGAAATCTGGAGATAAAGGCATTCAGGCGCTCTATTTCCTGTTGCTGTTTTTCATAGAGCCGCTTCAGTTCTTCCATCTCGACACTGCGACGTCTGAGATATTCGGAATAGTTGCCGGGATAGCGGGTAAGGCGGCCAAGAAAGAGCTCGTAGGTCTCCTGTACAGTGGTATCGAGAAAGAAGCGATCGTGGGAGACAATAAGGAAGCCGCCGTTGTAGTCCAAAAGGAAAGATTCGAGCCAGTTGCGAGCTTCAAGGTCGAGGTAATTCGTGGGTTCATCGAGAAGCAGGAGGTCGGGGTGTTCGAGCAATACCTTTGCCAGGGCAATACGCATCTGCCAGCCCCCGGAGAACTCTTCGCAACCCCGGGTGAAATCCTTCCGCCCGAATCCGAGACCGAGGAGTACCTTTTCGATCTCTTTGTCCCGGTTGTAATAATCAACCATGAGAAGCCGCTCTTCGACGGCGTGCTGTTTTTCCAGGAGCTGACTCACCTCTTTGCTGTGGCTGGTTTTTGTGCTCAACTCATGTTCAACGGCTTCCTTTTCACAGGCCAGTTCATGGAGGGTTCGAAAGGCCTCTTCGGCTTGATCGTGGAGTGTGGTCCCGGAGAACTTTCGTCCACTCTGGGGAAGATAGGCGATACGTGTTCCCTTCTGAATGCTCACCACACCGCTGTCGGCTTGCATCGAACCGTTGAGGATCTTCATCAGGGTGGATTTGCCGCTGCCGTTTCCACCGGTGAGGGCCGCCCTGGTCTGTGAGGTTATGGTGAGTTGAGCGTCCCGCAGGACCGTGCGGTCGCCAAAGGAAAGCTGTAGATCCATTGCCTGAACAGTTTTCATCGCGTGGTATTATCTGCTGAAAAACGCCATAATAAGGGGCGAACTGCTTCTTGACTGCACAACTCTCTCTTCGATGTTCTTGTCGGGCAGATACTCGAGTTTGAGGGAATTTTCTTCCAGCAGGTAGAGAAAGAAAATCGGTTTTGAAGGAGCCTTCGAAAAACGCAGGGCCATCACCCCTTCATAGTCTTCCTGAAGCCGGTTTTTGAGAAAATGGTCGAAGGTGACCTCTCCCTCTCGAAATTCCGAGTTGGGTATGATCCCCGGAACCAGCCGATCCAGGTCCTTCCAGGTGAATCTGTTCTCCTCACTGAAGGTGATGCTGCCGTAGGCACTTCCGGCGAATTCGGGGCCATGTTCGACGAGGCGCTGAAAAAGCTCGTCCCTCCGTTCCTTTTCCTCTTTCCTGATCTCTTCGATCCTTTCTCCTTCCATATAGATAAAAATGGGATCGTAGGTGACATCTTCTTCGGTGAATACCGTTTGTAGAGTGTTTTCTGATCGGATGATCACTTCCAAATCCGCGGGTATGAGGAGGTAGCTTGACGGTCCCGTCTTTTTGATCGAGGTATATTCAAAAGTGTAATTTTTCTCAAAGAGACGCAGGCTTACGATTTTTTGTTCGGGGTCCGGAAAAAGCCCATACCTTTCCGAAAACTGATCAAGACGGATTTGACGATCTCTGATCATATCCTGAAAAACCACAGGCCTGTAATTTCTCTTGAGGGCCTCGGTTAACTCGCTTAAATCAGGCCCCTGTACTTCCTCCGGACCGGCGGTTATGTCGAAAATATCTAGGTAAAAATCAAAGCAGTATCCTTCTATCCCATCACGGGTCAGGACCCGGTACCAGTGACCGGGG
>CAZJIN010000444.1:0-2921 GCA_964545955.1 uncultured Sediminispirochaeta sp. | reverse complement strand
CTTGCGTACGGAAAGAACGGGGCCGGTCTCGGTCAATCCGTAGCCTTCAAGGAGCTTAATCCCCGCGCCGAAGAAGAACCGGTCCACGTGTTGGGGCAGGGCCCCTCCTCCGGAAATACCCGCAATAAATCGTCCACCGAGTTTTGCCCTGATTTTGCCGAAGACGAGGACCTGCCCGAGAAGTTTGAAGGGGGTAAGCAGGATCAAGGGAATAAGGGCGATGAACTTATCAAGTATCCTGTAACGGGGGGTAAAATCGGGAAGCTGTCCCAGGAACATGTTCAAAAAGGTGGCATGCATCTCTCCCACGGCGACGAAAAAGGTGAACATTGCCAGTTTGACACCCCCCTCTTTCTTCATATTGCGGTAGATCGCGCCGAGGATTCCCTCCCAGATACGCGGAACCGAGGTGAGCCAGTGGGGACGAACCTTCTGCATATCCGGCAGCAACACCGAACCGATAGGTTTTGAGTAGGCGATGGTGGCGCCGATGTTCAGGATAATGTAGGTCACCGCGCGCTCGAAGGAATGCCAGATCGGGAGGACGCTCAGAAGGGTCTGTCCCCCCCGGATACCGATATAATCATAGATCCTTTCGATCTGGAAGGTAAAACTGCGGTGGGTGAGCATGACTCCCTTCGGTTCACCGGTGGTGCCGGAGGTGTAGATCAGGGTTGCCAGGTCGGAACCGCTTCCCCGGTCGACCTCTTTATCGAAAAAATCGGGGTTTTCACTGTAAAACTGTTCTCCCTTTTTTTCAACTTCACTGAAACTGAGAATCTCCACATCCTTGAGGTTCGGCGATTTAATTTTCCCCGAGGCATCGAAGAGGATGAGAAGCTTCAGATTCGGAAGCTGATCTTTCCGGGAGAGGATCTTCTCGGCCTGGGTGCTGTTTTCTGCAAAGCTGATGCCGCATTCGGCGTGGCCGAGGATATAGGCGATCTCGTCCGCCATGGAGTCGGATCCCCGGGGAACATCGACGGCGCCCAGTCCGAGAAGGGCCATATCGGTGATGATCCATTCAGGGCGGTTGTCGGCAATGATACCCACATGATCTCCGCGTTCGATGCCGATGGTATGCAAGCCGCAAGCCGCGATCTTTGTACGTTCATAAAAATCACGATAGCTGAGGGGCATAAACTCACCGGATTTGTTTTTGCTCATCAGAGCGGCCAGGTCCGGATGCGCGACGCTTGTAGTACGTATCCTTTTGGGGATTGTGTCGAGTTTTTCCATGGGGGATTCCTCCTTCGAAAGATTCGTAAAAACTCAGAAGGAACCGAGTCGTTCCTCCAGAATCTGAAAACTCAATACCTCGGGCAGCAGTGTATGGGAAGCCCCGGGCGGATAGAAGGCGTACACCGGTACTCCCCCCCGTTCGTAGAAACGGATCCACTCCTCGATAACAGGGTCCCTGTTGGTGAAATCACCGTACAGCACCCGGGTTCCGCTATTCTTAAAAAGCTCGGCGGCCCGGTCGGTCTTCAATACGGTCTGTTCGTTTAACTTGCACACCGTACACCACTTGGCGGAAAAAATCACCAGAACCGGCTTTTTCTCTGCCCGGTATTGTTCCAGGATCTCCGGGCTGAAGCGTTCCCATCCTTGGTCCAACGTAACTCCTGATTCGGTGGTATTGGACTGATCTCCAAACTGAAGCAGCTGAGCCGCGGATATTCCGGACAGTATAAGCAATAGCGCGAGAATAATCCACTTTCTTTTTGTGTTCGAGGTGGGTTTTGCCGTTTTTCCATATCCCCAGAGGAGAAATCCGAGGATCAGAAGGAAGTAAAATACCCGTAGAATCTCATCTCCCTTGAGTTGATACCGTAGAATGGAAAAAAGGTAGAGTGCCGTAGCCAACAGGATAAAGCCCATCAGTTCCTTGAAGGTATTCATCCAGGGGCCTGGCTTCGGGATTTTCTGAATCACCGACGGTCTGATACCGATTAGCAGAAAGGGAAAGGCAAAGCCGAGGCCTACCATGGTGAAGATAATAAGGATAATAAGGGGGGTCTGAGAAAAGGCGAAACCCAGTGCCGTGCCGAGGAGGGGAGCCGTACAGGGTGTTGCCAGGAGTACCGCGATAATTCCATTGAAGAAAGATCCCACATAGCCCTTTTGTCCGGCCCTTTTCACGGCGCTGTTCATCACCGGTGCCTGAAATACATACACATCGAACAGGGACAGGGCGAAGGTGAAGACAACCACGATGAGAAAAACGGTAAAGAGGGGGTTTTGAAACTGAAAACCCCATCCCACCAGCTCACCGGAGATCTTGAGTACTATCACCACCGCGGCCAATATCAGAAGGGACAGAATCACTCCGAGGGTGTAGAAAAGTGAACCGACGAATATTTCTCTGCGGTTGTTGTTGCTCTGCCGAACCAGGTTAAGGGCGCGAATCGAAAGCACCGGTAGCACGCAGGGCATCACGTTGAGCAGAAGTCCGCCAAGGAAGGCAAAGAGCAGGAACTGAAGAAGCATGAACACCCCGTTATTCGTCTCAAGCCCCTCAGGGACGGTAACGACCATTTCCAACGTGGTACTTTCGGGAAAAAAACAGGTCCCGGCTTCGTCACAGAGCTGGTATTCTGCGGTGAAGGGGACCCTGTATTCCCCCGGGGTGATATCTTCGATCATCCCTATCTCAACCCGCAGCTCCACGCTTTCGTAGTAGTTAAGAACCCCCTCTTCTTCCACTCCGCCCTCCGGGTAGATCACCTTCAGTACAGGAAAGGGAGAGGATTCCGTTGATCTTACGGTAAAAAATTCCTCCTGCAGGGTCTGGTGAAAGCCCTCGGGGAAGGTGTACATGACGGAAAACCGCCCCCTGCCTTCTTCGGTCAGGGTCACGGCCCCTGAGGAAAGGAAAACCTCCGCCTTTGGATTTTCCCCACCTGGCGGAGAATCCGCCT
>CAZJIN010000443.1:0-2936 GCA_964545955.1 uncultured Sediminispirochaeta sp. | reverse complement strand
CCATCCTGTGCGAGGAGTATACGAGTTATTCCGTTTTGTGTTGCGTCTGCAATTATATCTTTATACCAATTTTCTGTAAACATCTTGAAAACCTTCTCGTAACGAAAAACGCCGGAACCTTCTTTTTTAAAAACCGGAAGTACAATTTCCTCGTCCTGATGGGGAAAGCGATAATCTCTGCCGTAGAAAAACCCATCCTGGTAGGCCCGGTGACTCACGTAATCCGCGATGTCCGGAAGGACTTTTTCAGCCCCGTCGTCCTTGGTCCCTTTGAGATTCTCCGAAAAAAAGGCGACTTCCCCCCAGCTAAAACCAATCGCAGCGGGTTCGCTTTCCGGCTGTGGATATTCAACCCGCGTTTCCCGGTTTTCGGAAGGTGCCAGTGCAAAGGCTGCGGGAAGAATCACCAGGGTTACCAGAAGTATAAGCCCCTTCTTCAGCACTTTTCTTTCAACCTTCTTCTCCCAGCGGAGGGAAACGGGAAAGAAGAGAATATGCTCCTGCCGATGGACACGACGTCTCAAGAACTGCGAAAATAGGAAGATCAGGACAACCTGGAGTGCTATTCCACACAGTACGGCGATCCACAAAAGCAGAACTTGTTGAAACTGCTCGAAGCTCACCGTCACCACCGCTCCGGAGAGGGTGAACAGAATGTACAGAACTCCGTAGGTTACTAAATCACGTTTGATCTGCGGATATCCAATATTGAGGTGTTTTTTCAGAACCCTTCCAAGCCATCCGGAAAGAACCGCCCATCCGATCATTTGAGTAACGGCGGGCACGAAGAGGGCAAAGGTAAACTCCTCTATACCCAGAAGCGGTACGATTCCCCCAACAGCGAAGATCAGTCGGCTGCTTCCAGGGAGAAACAGCGTCAACAGAACCAGGTTCAGGAGATAGAGTATCCAGAGAACCCCCCTCCCTTCCTGTTTCCGATCTGAAAGGTAATAATCAACCTGAGCATGCTTCAGACTGTTCTCGACTTCCCGCAGGAAAAAAGACGACCCCTCGGGAATATAAAACACATCCGCGGGTTTTCCGTTGAGACGACCCTGGAAATATCCACCGATATTCCGTATATATGGATCAATCCGCGCATCCCCGTTCTCAAAACTATCCTTAAGCTCCTTCAGGCCGACTCTCTCAGTTCCTTCCTGAATACTATTGTAATTAAAAAAATGTACCTTCTGGCTATCGGCCGATATTATGCGTTCCGTTTCGAAAAGATCCGCCAGGACAGGAACTCCACGCAGGGGGCTTTCTCCGCCTTTCGGCGATGATTCAACCACCGCGACTGTGTATTCCTTCCAGGCATCGGTCAATCCGATGTTTGGCAAAGTGAGTATTCTGAGAAAGATCAGTAACGGAAGCACAATGAACACAAGCAGTACATATCTCGACATCTCTTGTGTTAGGAGCCTTTGCCTTATTTCCAAAATAATTCCTGCAACGATATTTTTTTCAGACAAATCCCCTCGTTGGGAATCCCTGATTCACCGGTCCGGACTTTCAGTCTCTCCGGGTTTCGGATATTTGTCAACCACGACATTTTTATATTTAGAATATTCATGCTTTCCCTACACTGAATTTTCAATATCCGTTTGCTTAAGTTCTTGTCCGAGTATACTATAGAAGTATGAAGGGAATTTTCAGACACATCATATGGCTTTTCAGGGGAATCACCGTATACGCCCTGGTCGGAAGGAGCGGAACAGGAAAGAGTTTCCGCGCAAAACTCGTTGCCCAGAAATACGGTATCGACTTGCTGATCGACGACGGACTTCTTATCCGGGATCAGCGTATTATCGCGGGTACCTCGGCAAAACGTGAGAAGATATACCTTTCGGCAATTAAAACGGCCCTTTTCGCGAAGGATACCCACTGCAATCAGGTGAGACGCGCCCTGGCGAAGGAAAAGTTCAAACGTGTTTTGATACTCGGGACTTCGGAAAAAATGGTGTACAAGATTGCACTCAGACTCAAACTGCCGAAACCGACGCGAATCATCAATATTGAAGAGATAGCCAGCCGCGAGGATATCGAAACAGCCGTGCTGAGTAGGAAAAACGAGGGGAAACACGTAATCCCCGTTCCTACAATTGAAATCCACAGGAACTATCCCCAATTCGTCTATGATTCGGTAAAGGTCTTTCTCAAGCGCAATTTCTCTTTCCTGCCGGGAAAAGAGGAGGTGTACGAAAAAACCGTGGTTCAACCTGAATTCGGGAAAAAAGGCAAGGTCACGATCTCAGAAGCAGCCCTCACACAGATGGTCCTGCACTGTGTCGATGAGTTCGACGACACCATTGACGTCAGAAAGGTCTCGGTGAACCAGACGTCTTCGGGTTATTTTCTGAGCATACAGATCCATGTCCCCTTCGGGGTCCAACTTTCCGGTACAATGCACTCTCTTAGAGATTACATCATAGAAAACCTTGAGCATTACGGCGGCGTCCCTATCATAAAACTTGATTTAAAAGTTGATAAATTGAGATAGCCCCGGTACGGTGGGACTCTATTTTATGACAATGGGTGCCGATATAGATATTTGACAGGTGGATTCCAAGAATTTTTCATGGGGGAATACGATGAATAACAATAAACTGATCATATTTTTTGCGTTTATCTTTATCTTTTTTCAGGCAACAGTTGGGTTTGCCCAGGCGAACTACAACTTCCAGAGCGAACATTACACGGTCACCACGGGGATAAGTGATGATTTTTCGAGGCAAACCACCGAATTTCTCGAGGGTTTCTACGATCTGTACTCGGGATACCTCCATTTCGACCCGGAGAATCAACCGGCGAAGATGCAGGTTCGCGTTTTTTCAGAACGCGCCGAGTATGACTCCTACCTGGAGAACCTTATCGGAGAAAGCCGTGAATCCTTCGTGTTTCTCCAGTATAACAATCCGGAAAAAAACATTCTCCTC
>CAZJIN010000442.1:0-2938 GCA_964545955.1 uncultured Sediminispirochaeta sp. | reverse complement strand
TATGTCCTGTACCACTTCCTCTTGCGGCAACTGTTATTGAAGGTTCAAGCACTCTTGCTATATCAGTATATCCGTATAACCCATTATCCTTTGCTGCATTTGCATAAATTGGGATATTATATTTCTCATTTTTTTCTTGTGAGTAAGTTTTCTTTGGTGCATCGCCACCAGCAAATATTTCTTTACATACCTCCCCCAGCTTCTTCTTCTCCCAATCCTCTCCAGGATTGGTGAAAATTCCGTTCAAATAACTCTCAAACAGCTTCTCTGCATTTGCCAGTTTCTTTTCTGCATTGGCTTTGGCCGTGTCGATGGCGGCAAAGGCTTCATCGAGAATGGCGACAATGCGTTTTTGTTCGGCGAGCGGGGGGAGGGGAATTTCATAATCCTTTATCATAGGAACAGTAAGCTGTGGAATAGAGGTTCCATTATGTAGAATTGTTAGAGTTCTAATAGCATGGTATAAAAAGGCTAATTGTATTATTTTACCAGGTACAATAGTAATCAATCTTACTGCTGGATAATAATCTTCATGCCTTATTTCAGTATACCCAATTGTACCTCTTGCTGATACAGTTATACTTGGCTTTTTAACACGTGCCTTATTTGTGTAACCATGTAATCCCTTATTTTTTTCTCCATTAGCGAAAATAGGAATATTATATTCGTCAGTTTTATTTTTGGAATAGTTGTTTTTGGGGACATCACCTCCTGCAAAAATTTCCTCACACACTTCCTCCAGCTTCTTCCACTCCCACCCCTCGGGCAGTTTCTTTTTATCTGTATCCATCTTTGTTAATCCGTGGGTTGTATACTCTTCTGTCTTATTCATAATCCTGCCCTGCTTTTTCTGTTCCGTACAAATCCAGACGTTCGCTGGGGAGTATGGTTCTGTATTTAGAAGCAAAGAGATGTTTGTTTTCCTGAAGAATAGAGTATATAACGATAGTTTCATCCTTGTCCGTCCAGAAGATTATACCGATTGTCGGGTTGTCATCATCAATTCGTATGATAAGTCTGATATGGGACCAGCTCAATTCTCTACACAGTGTGTAGAGTTTTTGGTTATCGCGGAAAACCAGGTAAAATTGGCGAAAATTCCAAAGATTGGCAACAGAAAACCCCTTACCAAGGGGATCTCCAAGATACTTTGAAAGGCTGCTAATCAGATATTCCCCATAACCGGCACGACCTTTACCCTGCTGTTCCTGCTCGACAATCCTTCTGCCAATTTCCCAATAAGTCTCGACCATGAGAGAGTTGATCTTTCTGTACGCATCTTTCCGGACATCAATCAGCAACTGCTTAATATCCCGGTAGAATAGATCTTCACTTTCTTTTGTCATCAACTTCTCCCCGAAGATTTTCTCTCGGTAAGCATTATCAGACCCTCTCTTCACCAATAGCCCAATTCGCTACACAGTGTGTAGCGTTTTCGGATGGCCATTTCAGCCTGTCCATTTGACCATACAATGCGAACGGTTCAGGACTTATGTTGAACTATCGTATTTTCTGCGATAGTTGGATATTTCATTTGAGGTCACTTTTTGTGACCTCAAGATAGATATACTTCCAAATGCTTTTCACTTCACACCAGCTCCCGGATTTTCTTCAAAACCTCGGCGCTCTCTTTGTCCAGTGCGGCGATTTCGGCCAGGATCTCCTTTGGATCTCTCAAGACGGTGTCGTCTTTCTTGTTCGGGTTTTTAACCGATAGATCGAACGTTCCCTCGCTCACAGCTTGTATATCCACGCTCCAGGAGTTATTCGAGTCTGCTTGTGTCTGTTGGAGTTCTACAAACTCGGAAAGGTCCTGCTCGCTCAGCGGGTTGGTTTTGCCCAGATTCCGGCCGGGGTTGAGCTGGTAGTACCATATCTTTTTGGTCGGCTCGCCCTTTTCAAAAAAGAGCACAACCGTTTTTACCCCGGCTCCCTGGAACACGCCGCCGGGAAGGTCGAGCACGGTATGCAGATTGCAGCTTTCCAGCAGGGTTTTGCGTAGGGAAATGGAGGCGTTATCTGTATTTGATAGGAAGGTGTTTTTGATAACCACACCGGCCCTGCCGCCGGCCTTGAGAATCTTTATAAAGTGCTGGAGAAAAAGAAAAGCCGTCTCACCGGTCTTTATGGGAAAGTTCTGCTGGACTTCCTTGCGCTCCTTGCCTCCGAAGGGGGGATTTGCCAGAATCACATTGAATCGGTCCTTTTCCTGGATGTCGCTGATATTTTCAGACAGGGTATTGGTATGGATGATATTCGGCGCCTCTATACCGTGGAGTATCATGTTCATGGTACCGATGATATAGGCCAGCGATTTTTTCTCTTTGCCGTAAAAGGTCTTCTTTTGCAGGGTCTGCATGTCGCCGGTAGAAAGATCCTTGCTCTTTCGCAGATACTCAAAGGCCTCGCAGAGGAAGCCGGCAGATCCCGCGGCTCCGTCATAGATGGTTTCTCCAATACCCGGCTTCACCACCTTTACAATGGTTCTGATAAGGGCCCGCGGGGTATAGTATTCTCCCCCATTTCGGCCTGCGTTCCCCATGTTCTGAATCTTGCCTTCATACAGGTGGCTCATCTCATGTTTTTCTTTCTGGCTTCTGAAACGGAGTTCGTCAACCAGATTGATAATTTCCCGCAGGTTATATCCGCTCTGGATCTTGTTTTTGAGTTCACTGAATATTTCGCCGATTTTGTATTCAATGGTGTCCGGGTTGTCAGCTTGGGTCTTGAAACTTCGTAAATAGGGAAAGACTTTCTGGTCGACGAAATCCCGAAGATCATCGCCGGTCAAAGCTTTATGATGGTCAAGTTTTCCTTCTTCTGTTTTGGGGGCGGCCCATACATTCCACTTGTACTCATCCGCAATGATAGACGAATATGATTTTGATGAAAGCCTGGCGGCTGCTTCCTTGTCCTTCTCAAGATCGTCGAGATATTT
>CAZJIN010000441.1:0-2949 GCA_964545955.1 uncultured Sediminispirochaeta sp. | reverse complement strand
AAGAGGTAACGACACGATATCCGGAAGAACAAAGATGGACTACCTACTACGCCCATCTGAACAACTCCCCGGAGATAAGCGTCGGAGAGAAGGTTGAGGCAAATCGGGTCCTCAGTAGAATCGGTGATTCGGGCAAATCCACCGGCCCACATCTCCATTTTGAAGTTCGTGTGTACCAGGATTCCGGACGTTATACGGTGGATGGGATGCATTATGACAAAATAAACCCCTACCCCGAGGAGCGGTCGTCTCATTAGACAACACAGAAACTTTTGGGCATTCCGCCCGAAAAAGTCTGTACCGTCGGTCGGACAAGGATGCGCAGATGAATGAAATCACCGCTCTCTTTCTTTCCTTTGGAATGGTCTTCGCCATTATCGGGGCTGCTTCTTTTTTACTCACCTTCAACTACGTCTCATCGGAGGTAAGCAGAAAAATCATCCACATCGGCGTTTCAAACTGGTGGCTGATCGCCATGAACTTCATGGAAAGCCCTCTGATCGCTTCCGTCGGCCCGGTGAGCTTTATTGTGATCAATATCATCTCCTACAAAAAACACCTTTTTCCCGCGATGGAGGACGATGTTCCCCGGGACAACCTGGGCACCATCTATTTTCCCATATCCCTGCTCATCCTGGTGCTGCTCTGCTTTAACGGCCTGCTTCCGATGTACGCGGGGGCCGCCGGTATTCTGGTCCTCGGCTATGGCGACGGCCTTGCCGCCCTGGTGGGGGTACATTTCGGGCGAATCAAGCTCTCCTTCGGCCCTTTTCATACAAAAAAAACACTCCTCGGCAGTCTTACGATGTTCGTGGTATCCGTGGTGGTCTTATCCCTGGTCGTAGAATTTGCCGTCCCCGATGCAGGTATCGCTTCGACCGGGGGGGTACCAACTGCAGAGGTCTGGGGCCGGGTGGCCGGGATTTCTTTCGCGGTGACCCTGGTCGAGCTTTTTACCCCCCGGGGCTTCGACAACCTATCAGTACCCCTGTGCACGGCAGCTCTCTTCGCGGTGGTACCGTTTTGAGGAGGAAAAGCTCTTGAACCTGTATATTTCACGTCTCCTTGTTGGTTTGATCATCAACCTGATCCTGGCCTCGGGGGCATTCTGGAAAAAAAAGGTCTCCCCCTCCGGCGCGGCCACGGGTACCGTGCTCGGGACGGTGATTTTTCTTTTCGGGGGGCTCTTCTTCTGGCTTCACCTCGGCCTGTTCTTCCTCTCCTCCACCCTGATCGGCAAGCTTACCAGCACCGCCAAAGAGCAGGCCTCCCGGCAACACATCAAGAACGACCGCCGCGACGGCCTGCAGGTCCTTTCGAACGCGGGACCGGGAGCTCTCGCGGCGCTGCTGTACCTCTTCCTGCCGACTCCGGCGGTCCTGGTCGCTTTCTCCGCCTCCTTCGCCGCCGCCAACGCCGACACCTGGGCGGGGGAGATCGGCATGCTTTCATCCACTCCCCCCGTTTCCATCATCACCGGCAAGACCCTCGATTCGGGAACCAGCGGCGGAGTCTCGCGCCTCGGCTTTCTCGCCTCCTTTGCGGGGGCGGTCCTCATCGGCGGTCTATTCTGGCTGGGCCTTGTGATCGGCCGGGACTTCTCCCCGAGATCGCTGCTGTGGGCGGCTATCGTCACGGCGGCGGGCTTCCTCGGCTCGGTAGTGGACAGCGTTCTGGGGGCGACGGTTCAGGCGGGCTACGTGTCGGCGCTCACCGGCTCCCACACGGAGCACCCGTTCAGCGGAGGACAGACCAATGTTCTGGTCAAGGGTGTCGCGGTCATCGACAACGACCTGGTGAACTTCCTCAGTGTGTCCGTGGCGGCTGCCCTTGCGGGAGTCCTTGTAGTCTTCGTGGGGGCATAGCGGCCGCAGGGAACGCAGCTGCATGAGGCACAGCAGCTTCGACCGCCACCTCACAGATCACCTCACAGATCACCTCACAGATCACCCCTCAGCAAAGCCGAGAACACGCGGGGGAACTCGCACTCACGGGCAATCAGGTCTTCGAGGTAGGTATTGTCTTCGGCCGGATCACCCGGAACCTTTCAAGTTTCGCCTGGAGTGAGAGGAAGTTTAGCAAATAGTTATGGGGATGCGGGCGGTGAAAATAAGTTCTTCGTAATCAGAGTTAGATAAAACCTTTGTAGAAATGAACTTTTTTCAGAAAAATTGGAAATACTTTTTATATTTCAGAGCTAAGAACTTCGTCTTCTTAGCACCATCCTGGATTCGCCGAAGAAGCTCATCAGTTATATCTTCCTTCATGATTATCTCTCCATGAAAATGTTCATTCAGAATTCTTGTTCGATTTAGTTCAGTACAATGTTGATAAGCAATAAATGATTGATGCTTAATCCAAGGATGATCTTCGGCGTTTAGCTCACATGAATCATCATATCGATATTTTTGAGTTATTGAGGAGACAGAAACCACTAAAACCATGTCCTCGGCATCGGGGTCACTGATCACAATTTTTAAATGCTTTTTTCCAGAACCATCGCTCCGTAGAAATGACTTTTTTTTCATGTTATCGGCAACAGTTGTTTAGATACTCATTTTCCTCTTTTATAGAATTATACTCTTCGACTATTTCCTTTGCTGTTTCAGCATCTTTCTTGCCGTATTTAACTAAAATATCTTGAAGAGTGATTGGCGTGCTACTTGTACCAGGATCTTCCCATTCCGGACAAAAATCAGGATCATGAACCAAATCTATCATTTGACCATAAGAATATTTTTTATATTTCCGGTCAACCTCTTCCAGCTTCTCCATCTCTATATCAGACAGTTCCTGAACAGGACGGTTTAGTTTATCCCCATAAAGCTCATATCCTTCATTATAGAAGTACCTATCCCAATCTGCTTGTTGAGAATCTGGGGCGTCTTTTTTAACCAAATCGGAAAGATTGGAGAGTATAGGGGCGTTATGGAGAGAACAGTATGTATC